>JAULZL010000258.1:0-4900 GCA_032117355.1 Candidatus Nanopelagicales bacterium | reverse complement strand
AGCCCGGAAATTGGAGTGCTGCAGGTCCAGCCATCGACGCTGGTGCTGAAGATCTGATCAGCGCTCGCATCGAGACCGGCCCGCTCGAGGAGGGGCATCAGTGGGGTGCCAAGCCAGCGGGCATTTCCGATGTAGCCCCCGCCGACCGGATTGCTGACGCACATCATGGTGATGTCGCGCTCAACCATGGGCATGTCGAGAAGTTCGTCGTAGGTGATGCTGAAGGGGCGACGGACCAGCCCCGCGAACTTCAGCGACCAATCCGCGGCCTTGACCTGGGGGACGATGACGGCGGTGTCAATCCGGTAGAAGTTCACATTCGGGGTGACGAATGGATACAGGCCGGTGACCGGGGCGTTGACGCCCGCCGGAAGTGGCGGGAGCGCAGTGACCGGCCGTGGTAGCCGGGCGGCGACTCGCGAGGCAACGGCACTCGTCTTGGAGTTGAGGAATTGCGCCCCGGCCATTGCTGCGGCGCCAACAGCGGCGAATCCGAGGCCGGCCAGGAGCACGCTGCGCCGGTTGATTCTCGTCTGATTCGCGTCCGATTCTGTTGACGGGCTGCCGTCGCGCTGGGCAATCCAGACGAGCAAGACCAGTGCAAAGGACGCGGCCAGCCCCGCCACGATCGCCGGGAAGGCAGCCGCGACACCTGAGTCGGGGCGCAGGATCCCAGCGATACCGCCCACGGCTCCAACCAGAAGGGTGATGCAAACACCCCAGGCGAGATGGCGCCTGGCGATGATTCCCGCTGCCGCCGCCAGGAGTGCGACTGCAACGACGACAGTGCCCACCACGACGGATTTCGAAGACGTCCCGAACGTCTGGACCGCCCACTCCTTGACGACTGCAGGTGGCAGGTCGATGGCGGACGATGCCACCACCGAAATCGGTGCAAAGGCTGGGTTGCCGAATGCCGCAACCACCTGACCGATCGCCACTCCGAAGGCAGCGGCCAGTAGGCCGATCAAGGCAAACGCCACCATGTCAACTCCTCAGTTCCGGAGCCGCCACGATAACCCTCATCTGCTGAGACAACGAGTTGAGCGGGTAGTCGGTCAAGCTGCGGACAGGGGCCCCACGAGTCGGGACGTGAGCTCCTTCTCGGGGTCACGCTGGCCGTCATGCTGAGCGAGAAAAGCCTCGGTGGCGTCCACTCCACACATTGCCTTGATGACGTCGGGACCACCGGGATGCTGCTGGATCCAGGAGGTCAGGTCGTAGACATTCCCTTGGATCACCGACCAGCAGTCAGTTGCCGTGCGGTGATTGGCGACCTCGGCCATGGCCACGCCGGCTGCCGCTGATCCTGCGGTCGGCGAGGACGTGGGTGCGGGGGTGGGATCTGAGGAGGTTGTCTCCATGCGTCCCTCCCAGACAGCGGCGGCTCCTGAGTGACCAACGATCACGGTCAGACCCGTGGCTGCCACAGCAAGGACGATGGCCAGTGCGCCGAGAAGGCGTATCAGAATCCGGCCGGTGCCCGAGGCGTCTGAGGAATCCTGTCGACGCGAGCGTCGATCAAGCCAGAACCAGATGACTGCGACCAGGAATAGAGCGGCTGCCAGCAGTGGGAGCTTGTCACCCCAGTCCGCGTGTTCCTGAGGAAGCCCGACTCGCTTGGAGAGTGCTTCGCCGGATTCCTTGGCGACGAAGGCGCCGGCCGTGCCGACTGCCAGGCCTCCCAGAATCAGCCCACCGAAGTTTCCGCGCCAGCGCGGGACGATAACGAGCACGATCAGGCCGAGGGCGGACAGCGGCAAGAGCACGACGGCAACGTGAACCACCAGCGGGTGCATGGGCAGACCCATGACGGTGTCGAAGAGTCCATTGCTCATGGGCAAACCCAAGCACGGATCGACAGTCGAGTCGGACGCGACCCTGTTGCCTCACGCACCGCTCATTTCCCCGTGGAGAACCCCCTTCTCCGCCGTTTGTCCCGGGATCCGCCACAGGTGACGCAATCCGAGCGAAACAGGGCTGGATTCTGCCGCCTGTGGCGGATCCCGGGACAAACGGCAGATGGGGTGGTCCGTGCCGGGGTGGAGCGTGTGGGACACGGATGTGCTTGGCTGACCGCCTGACGGGGGACAGTCGGCACTTCGACGGCGGATCGAGCGGCTGCAACGGGAGCACCTATGAGCAAAGGTCGTCAGCTTTTCGTGCTGCCCATCGTCTCCGTCGTAGTCGGGGCATCAGCCTGCTCCTCCATGCTGACGGCCTCACCAAGCCAGGTCATATCGCCATCACCCTCGCCCCTGAAGACCGTTGGCGGCATGGCCGAATGCACCAAGGCGGCCCTGTCGGACACGGCGGAAGGGGTCATCTCGCCGGACGAACAGGTCGGCTCGATTGCTGGCTTCGGTTGCGCTGACGGCTGGGCCTATGCACTGGTGACAGTGGAGCCGTCAAGTGAGGATGCTGCTGCCAGCCCTGGGGCGGCCTCGTCCATGATGATGATCTTCGAGGCTGAAGGTCAGTTCTGGATTCCCAGGGACCCGATGGACGTTTGCGGCACGTTGCCGACTGTGGCAAGCCCGCTGGTGGCCCCGGCTGATTCCCAGGTGCCATCCTTCCTATGGTCAGCCGCCTGCTGGACCAACTAACGCCCCCACTCTCCCGTTTGTCCCGGCATCCGCCACAGACAACAGAATCCAGCCGCTTCTTGCCCGCATTCCGTCACTCGTCCCGGCATCCGCCACCAACGGCGAAATGGTGGGGAATCTGGGCCACTTTTCTCCGGCTGTCCCGGGATCCGGGACAAACGGCGGGAGAGGAGGTGGGGAGGGGGCGAAAGACGTAGACCGGTCCGCTTGGGACTCGACCTTGGTAGGCGATGATTGAGTCCACACCAACCTCGGGAGGCTTGTCATGTGCAGTCCAGTTACCTGCCAGAAGTGTGGCCTGATCACCTGGTCGGGCTGCGGTGAGCACGTGGACCAGGTGATGGCATCCGTCCCGATGAATCAGCGGTGTACCTGCGCTCAGTAGGACCCGCGGCCCTGTCACGACCTGAAAGTCGGCGAGTATCTCTTGGCAACCTCGGTTGCTGCGACGTATCCCGCGATGACGCCGACCAAACTCGCCAGAACTGCCACGGGCACCTCGGTCAACCCGAGGGCTGGCGCAAGCGGACTGTAGGGAAGAACCACGGTCACAACCGCCACCGCGATGCTGGACCACAGCAAGGCAGAGCCAGGCCGACTGCGCCAAAAGCGGCGTGCCGTTCTCAGGACCAGCATCGCGGCTAGCTCAGTGGCAGTCGACTCGATCAACCACGCGCTTCGAAAGACCTCAACGTCGGCATTGAAGGCCAAGCGCAGCAGCAAGAAGGTGCTGATGTCGAAGACGGAGCTGACCAGTCCGAACGTCACCATGAAGCCGGTGATTGCCCGGATGTTCCAGGACCGAGGGTTCTTCACGTCCTCCTCGTCAACCGCGTCCTCGGAGATTGTCAGCGCCGGAACGTCAGACAGGAAGTTCAGCAGCAGGATCTGAAGGGGCAGCAGCGGCAAGAAGGGCAGGAAGGCTGAGGCGATCGCCATCGACAGGACGTTGCCGAAGTTTGCGCTGATCGTGACCCGGACGTACTTGAGCGTGTTGGCGAAGGTTGCTCGGCCGATCCTGATCCCGTCCACCACTACCCGCAGGTCCTTGTCGAGCAGCACGATGGCAGCGGCCTGCCGTGCGACGTCAACCGCACTGTCGACAGAGATGCCTACATCGGCAGCATGTAGTGCCGCCGTGTCGTTGATGCCATCACCGAGTAGTCCCACGGATTCACCCGACGAACGCAGGATGCGGACAAGGCGTTCTTTCTGCAGCGGTTCGATCTCAGCGCAGACATCGCAGTCCACGAGCCGGGCACGAATCGCGTCATCAGGAAGGCTTGCAACCTCCGAGCCGGTGAGGACCCCCCCGTGGCGAAGCCCCACCCGATTCGCGACCGCGCTCGCAGAGAGCCTGTTGTCACCGGTGATCAGAACGACACGCACACCCAACGCGGCCAAGTCCCCAATTGCCTGACCCGCTGAATCCTTAACCGGGTCGTGAAAGGCCAGCAGCCCGACCAAGGTCATTTCAGCTTCGTCATCCCTCGACAACTCAGCCCTGGGATCCATGTGTCGCGTCGCCACCGCCAGGACACGAAATCCACGCTCGGCTAGGTCGGCAAACTGCCGGGTGATGAAGGGCAGGGCAGAGTCCAATGGGACGTCCGTCCCGCGCACCTGAGCGTGGGCGCACACTGAGACGACTTCCGCGAAAGCGCCCTTTGTGATCAACAGGTGATCGTCAGTGTCCTTGATGAGAACGGAAATTCTCTTGCGCTGGAAGTCGTACGGGATCTCCGCCAAGGCTTGTCGATCGTCCTCGACGGCCCTCCTGGCAAGCGCCTGATCGATGGGATTCGCGAATCCCTGCTGCAGGGTTGCGTTTAGGACGGCCAGCCGGAGCACCTCTGCACTGGGGTGGCCTCGGAGGTCATAGGCCGCGTCGAGCTCGACATTTCCCTGAGTCAGGGTTCCCGTCTTGTCGCTGCACAGGACGGTCATCGAACCGAAGTCCTCGAGTGCGTCCAGGCGCTTGACGAGGACTTGCTCAGAGGCCATCCGACGAGCCCCCGCGGAAAGTGAAACAGCGACGATCGCGGGCAGGAGTTGAGGGGTGATTCCAACGGCGAGCGCGAGTGAGAACAGGACGGACTCGACGAACGGTCGGTCCAGAATGAGGTTGACGATGAGTACCCCGGCTACCAGGACCCCGATTGCCCAGACCAGCATCCGACCGAAGGCTGTTGTCCCACGCTCGAAACTCGTCGTCACATCGGCTGCAGCCAATTCGGCGCTCAGCGCACCGAAGGTGGTGTGGCTCCCCGTCCGCATCACCAGGACTGAGCCAC
>JAULZL010000257.1:0-8290 GCA_032117355.1 Candidatus Nanopelagicales bacterium | reverse complement strand
ACCGGTATCTCCGAGTGCGAAGTCGACATACTCGTGCGCATCGATGTCGACCACCCGGTTGCCGCGTGCGGTCGAAAGATACAGCGGATAGCCACCAGCCCACTTGTTCATCCACGTCATCGGCACCCCACCGAAGAGGTGATGGGCCGCATTGAACGCAGCCCTGGACTTCGGGGTGCGGCTCGCGTGCATGGACCGCTCCTCGACGAGGAGTCGCTCAAGCGTTGCGCGATCGATAGTTCGGTGGTCGATGCCAGTCATGGGAGGGCTCCTCAGCGGACGATGGGTACGGCCTGACTGTAGCCGTGCGGTTGAATCAGCCCATGACGGTTGAACACGACTCGCGACTGCAAATCGGACCCCTGTGGATCGAGCCACGCGTGGTCGTCTACGCGACCATCATCCAGATGACGGCGTATGCGATCTACGACCCGGTCGACTCAGCGGTGACGCTCGATCGATTCACCGGATTGTTCTGGATCGCTGTGGTACCGATGTTCGCCCTCGCAATCGCCCACGGCTTTTCAGAGGTTCTCGACTTGCAGATTCGCATACGCCGGCGAATGAGCTGGCACGACCTTCGGGTCATCCTTCACTCGAATGTGCAGTTCCTCTACGTCAGCCTCATTCCGATCATCCTGCTGCTCATCTGCTGGTTCATCGATGTCAGCGAAAAGTCTGCCGTGAACTTCATCCTCTATCTCGGCATCATTTCCCTCGCGGGATGGGGTGGATTCGGCGCAAGGCGCTCCGGCCTCAAGCGGTGGCAGTGGCTGCTCTTCGGCGCCGCCTATGCATGCCTCGGCGCCATCGTCGTCCTCCTCGAGATCCTCATCCGACACTAACAACCGCCTGCGCAGCAGCCCCTGGCGTGAGGCTCATCGCTCACGTCAGGGGCTGCCTCGAGCAGCGTTCAGCGCACGCTAACTGGCCTTCACCTGCTGAACTGCGAGCTTCAGGGTCCCATCGGCAGCCGACCCCCACGCGTAGACGATCGTGTTGATGCCCTTTCGAATGGTGAGCGTGGCTGGACCAATCGCGACCTTCTTGGTCCCTGCAAGGACAACATCGGCGCGGTACTTGCCGGCCGGTACATTTGCCAGAGCCTGCTTTCCGTTGCGAAGCTTTCGGAAGATCACGGTGCCGTCTGCACGGACGTCGACGGCAGGGGCTGCCGCGATATGACGAACGGTGAGACGGCCGAGTCCGGAGCGTAGAGCCGTCGTGTCGTTCACGAAGACATTGAGCGCCGGTGCACCCATGGCGTTGAGATTCGCGGTGACCGTGGCATTGGCTCCCGCCGGCACCTGCACCTGGGGCGCACTCAGGACTGCCGCTCCATTGCCTGGCCCCTGACCGTCGGCGAAGACCGCAAGGTCGTAGGTACCGCTGGGCACCTGCAGTGTCTTCAGTGTTCCGGGCGTGAAGTTGTCGATGAGCAGGGCGGTACCTGCGTAAACATCGACAACATCCGCTCCCTTGCCGGCGGGGATCGCGTGCAGAACGGAGACAGTCGCCATCGCCTCCGCGCTTGCCGGTGTCGCGGCTGACACCGCCGCGATCGGGAGCATCATTGCGGCGGCGATGAGGCCGGTCGTGCGCAGACGTCTGTGAGTCATCTTGTGCCCTTCCTTCGGCCACCCCCCTTGGATGGCTGCTTCTACCTTTCGCACGTTGATCCCGCCTTGGATGCACAAGCACGGTGCATTGTTTTGCCGATGATCGCTAGACCGGAGTAGGTCCGGACATGGCAGCACGACCGGTGGAGTGGGCAATGGTGCAACCGGATACTCCAATGCATGCCCTTACCGGGCTTATGGTCGAGTGAACTCGGGGGGCTGTCGTGCTCGATGCTGACGCGGCGATGGCGGAGCGATTCGTCACGGAGCGTGACGCCGTCATTACCGATGTGTACGAGCGCTGGTCTCCACTCGTCTACACCCTGGCGCTCAAGCAATTGGGAAACGCTGCCGATGCTGCCGACGTCACGCAGGCTGTTTTCGTCAACGCCTGGCGCAACCACGCCTCGTTCGACCCGAGCATGGGTTCCTTGCCCGGCTGGCTCGCCACGATCACCCGTCGACGCATTGCTGACCATTGGCGGACACAGATGCGCGACAACAGGCGTCTCCTAGCGCTTGCCGCATTGAACGCGCAGCCCCAACACAGATCGGAGTGCGAGCCTTCGGTGGAACGCATGTTGGTCACCGATGAACTGAACAAACTCGGTGAACCGCAACGACGAATCATGGAGTTGGCCTTCTTTGAGGAGCAGACCCACGTCGAGATCTCCGAGCGCCTTGAGATTCCGCTCGGCACGGTCAAGAGCCACATTCGTCGGTCGCTCGAGAAGCTCCGAATTCGTTTGGAGGTTGCCGATGGAGCACTGCCGTGACGACACACTGGCCCTGCTTGCGCTCGGTGAACCGGTCGGCTCGACACACGTGTCGCAGCACCTCATCGTCTGTCCGCCCTGTCGATCGCGCCTTGATGACCTCACTCGAACGGTGGCGGTGGCGCGATCAGTCGCGATCGGCGACAGGCTCGTCCTCCCACCGGCCGAACTCTGGAACAGCATCGCCGCCGAGCTCTACGACGAATTGCTGCCGCACACAGCTCGCCTTGGCCGTCGCGTCCGATGGATGCGGTCTACTCAACGTGCCCGGCTGCCGTGGATTCTCGCCACCGCATTGGCAGCGCTCATCCTTGGCGCGAGTGGGAGTGCTCTCCTTCGAGACGCCGACCCCGGAGGTGAGCTCATCGCTTCTGCTCAACTGGCACCTGTGGGGATCATTGACGCGAAGGGAACCGCATTGCTCACCAGTACGACGACAGGGCAGCGCCTCTCGATCGACGTGCCCGGACTCATACCGGGCCCTGGCTATTACGAGGTTTGGATGGCTACCCCCGACTCCACCACAATGCTGGCGATCGGGGCACTCGGCGCGGATCTGCACGGTGACTTCAGCCTGCCCCACGGCGTAAGCAGCGCCACCTACCCAATTGTCGATGTCTCGTACGAGCAGGTCGATGGCAACCCAGCCCACAGCCTGGTGAGCGTCGTACGTGGGACGCTCACCAGCTGATCGGACGGAGATTCGCTACCTGCTGAATCCGATGGTCAGCGCCTCCTTCTTGAACGCGATATGCCGCCCACCCGTGAAGGGATAGGCGGCCGTGATCGTGAGTGTCGTGCACCCGGCGAACTTGGGCAGGTTCACTGATGAACTGCTCGCCCCATAAGCCGCATAGCCAACGCCACCTGAATTGACGGGGTCAGTAGGCCGAAATGGGTTGACGAGCTTCGCGACGAGCAACTGCGAACCGGTCTCGCAGGTGGCAGTGAACTTGACCGACATCGCTGAGTAGCCGGAGCCTCCATTCACGCCGTTCGTGACAAGTCCATTGATGTTCAGGTAGGCGGACCTACTTCGCGCCCCCGCGAGCGCGGCTAGGTCGAACGTCCAGACGGCGTTCTGGCCTGCGCTGCGAACCCAGTCCCATCCAGCAATGTCATCAGCATTGGCTGTGTAGGTCGAGGCCCCGAGGTTTGCCGCCGTTGCCGAGGCCGAATAGGGGACCGCAACGACAAGTGCAGCTCCGGTGAGAAGCGCCACGATGAGCGCTCCGATTGATCGTCGTCCCATGTGATGTACCTCTGCCTTCTTGGGAAGTCATGCATTCGCTGCTGCGTGCACTGCCCTTTCAGTCTTCACCGATCATTCGAGGCAGGCGCTCTCACTCGTTTATCGTGAGCTACCCGTGACGCAGATGAGATGGAGTGCCTAGTCTTGGATTCCGATGTCAGGCTTCAGTGAACACAGGTCAGGGGAACACATGGACGACCACGGGGACGTCCTTGCACGCAGCAAGGCTGCAGGACGCCGGTCAACGGTGATTCTCCAACGCACCTGCATTGGCTTGGCCGTCACCGCATTGATGTGCGTTCCCATGTCGGCAAGCGCTGCCCCGTCCAAGACACTTGCTGTCGGCACACTCAGCCTGACCGCCTGCGACTCGGTCGAAGTCGAGGGCTCGCAGGCGTGGTGCGGCACCTTGCCACGTCCATGGGATCCCGCAGCGCCCGAATCCGAGACATTTGACGTCGGTTTCGTCCTCACGCTGCCGATAGGTCCAGCTCGCGCTGCCGCAGCCGCCCCACGCACGAGTGCCACCTCGGCCATCGTCGCTCTGCAGGGCGGCCCCGGGTGGGGATCCATCTCGAGCGGAACCGATTTCGCGGAGGCCTTCGGCGATCAACTCAACACCCGAGGGATGCTCGTCATGGACCAGCGTGGGACCGGCATCTCCGCTTCGGTCGACTGCGATGAAGAGATCGCTGAGGGTGACACCTGGCGCGAGGCCATTGGATCCTGCGCGGCAAAGCTCGGCGACCGCTTCGATCTCTTCGGCACCGCACTCGCCGCTGACGATCTCGCGGCCATCATCAACGCCCTCCAACTTGGGCCGTCGAACATCTACGGGGTTTCGTACGGCACCTTCTTTGGGCAGGTCTTTGCCGGCCGTCATCCAAGCCTCACGCGCACGCTCCTCCTCGACAGTGCATATCCGGTCCTCGGCGAGTCGGGTTGGGTCGAGACTGTTGGTCCCTCACTGACTGATGCCCTCAACCTCGCCTGCACGCGAGCGCCAACCTGCGCGAAGGTGCGCGGCAGTAGCTCCTCCCGACTTGCGAGGGTTCTCAAGATGCTACGGAAGACTCCCGTCCGCGTGACCGCTCCGACTCCGGATGGCTCACGTTCGAAGGTGTCCATCACCCCTTCGAGTCTTGCCCAGATGATCATCGACGCTGGCTACGGTGGCACCACCTACTCGGGAGTGGATCCTGCCCTGCGCGCCGCCCTCGCTGGTGACTGGCTCCCGCTCGGACGACTGCTCAACGAGTCAGATGGAGCCGGTTCGCGGCCGCTGGGTGACGGCTCGAGTGAATCCAATGAAGGTCTCATGTACGCAGTGATCTGCCAGAACTACCCGCAGATCGTCAACATGAGCAGCCCGCCAGCCGAGCGAGTCGCGCAGTACCGAGCGGCGGTGGAGGCTGGCCGCATCCCCAACGCGAAGCTCTACGCCCCCTTCACCATCGATGAGTTCCTGCAGACGAGTTGGTGGGATCAGGAGAGCTGCCTGGACTGGCCAGTATCGGCGCGGTATCCGTCCATGCCCCCGGCGCCGCCGAGCGGGAGCTACGGCAGTCAGCCCACACTCGTCCTCTCCGGTGATCTCGACCTTGTCACGACGGTTCGCGAGGGTGCGATCGTCGCGGCTCAATTCCCGAACTCACGGCAAATCGTCGTCGCGAGCGGCACCCACGGACTCACCGGCAACGAGTGCGTCGATGGCCTCGTGCAGGAGTTCATGTCCGAACCGCAACCCGTCATCGACGGTGCAGGTGGTGAGTGCGCCGCAGATGAACCGGCGGTGCGCCTCGTGAGTGGTTACCCGCGAACGAGCCAGGGGGTGACCATGGATGTGGCAGCGGCGCGCACGGTCACCGACCTCTTCGACCGCTGGCGCAATGGCCCTGATGCTCGCACCATCAAGGGGCACGGGCTTCGGGGCGGCACCTGGAAGGCGGTCGGCTACGACACCATCAACTTCACCTTGAATCAGGTGAAACTGTACGACGATCTCCCTGTTTCCGGCAACGTCCGCTGGGACGCTGATGGCAACGTCACCGCGTCGCTCAAGGCCCGGGGTCGGACCATCGCCATGAAGTGGAATGACTGGACGCATCCGACCCTGTCAACCCAGGAGAGAATCGGGTAGCAATCCAGCCAGCAAGGCGTTCAGCACGCACCCCCGACAAGCCCCACGTCAAGCCCCCCGGCCAAGCCCCACGGCCAAGCCCCCCGCCCCGCCGCCATTTCATCCAGATTCCGGGCCGCCTGAACGATTCGATGCTCGAATCGCCGATATTCGTTCGTCCCAGCCGGAATCCGGGTGAAATGGCGGTGGCTTGCGAGCCCCGCTTCGTGCCGGCTGCTGTGCCTGCTCGGAGTCAGTGCGGCACTATGCCGACGATCCGTGCACTGAACGTCGCGCCGCCATCGACCGACTCCACGATCGAGTCACCCACGAGGGCCGCGATCTTGCTGTCGCTGGCTGTGATTGCCGTTGCCTGACCGTTCAGGGAGCCCCGCGCGCTCCACGTCGTGCCATTGTCACTCGATCGATGGATCCCGCCGTCCACATCAGCCCCATACAGCGTGCTCCCTGACCAGGCGATGAGTGCGAGAAGCGGCGCACCGGCAAGTGGCTGGAAGCTCGCACCTGAGTCAATGCTTCGAACCGGCCCACCTTCGGTTGTTGCGACGATCATGGCAGGGTCCAAAGGATTGATGGTGAGGTCGAATAGCCCGGGAGTGCCGAGGTCGTTCCAGCGAGAACCGGCATCATCCGACCGCAGGAGACGACCATCGTGCGCGCTCACGCCAACGACTACCTTGTTGGAGGCGGACAATCGGTGAAAATCCACCTCCCCGCTCAGCGACACTGCCTGCCAGGTTCGGCCCTGATCCGACGATGCCATGAGGCCAAGGTCTGCCGGCGCGTCCATGCCCTCGCCAGGATGGCCCGAGGCAAACCACTGATCATCGGTGAGGGTGAGGCCCATGACATCGAATGGATCCTGCGAGCGTTGCTCGGGCAGTGAGCCCGGCTTCTGGCTCCATAGGCCCTCGTGTGTGCCGATGAGGAGATCTTCGCCGTCGTAGGCAAGGTTGTGAATGTGGCCGGCCAAGGCAGCCCCGCTCACCGACTGTCCCTTCTCAACTGTTCCCTGCGCCGGAGAAGTCACCGCAGGTTCTGTTGATGGACCGCCAGTCGAAGCGGCTGACCCGGATTCAGATGCGCAACCGGACACCATCAGGGCGAGGACGCACACCATCCCCGTTGCGCGGTGGATCGTAGTCATGTGGCCCTTCTGAGCGTCAGTCACGCTGGTCGGTGTCGACGCTATTGGTCGAGAAGTTTCTGCATGGTGTCGATCTCCACTGCCTGACCGGTGATCACTGCGCCTGCAAGGCTCGTGACGTCGGCGTTGCTGCTCGCAGCCTTCACCTGCTCGGCCATGCTGATTGCGCCCTCATGGTGAGCAATCATCATCTCGAGCCACATGCGGTCGAACTCTGCGCCCTGTGCGTCTGCGAGAGCCTGCATATCGTCGTCGCTCATCATCCCCGACATGTCCATGTCGCCCATGTCATGGCCGCTGTGATCCTCACCCATCTTCATCGGGGCACCCCATTGCTGGAGCCACATTGACATCATCTCGATCTCCGGGTCCTGTGCCGCCCTTATCTGCTCTGCCAGTTGCTGGACCTCCGGAGATGTCGTGCGTGACAGTGCGAGGTCAGCCATTTCAACGGCCTGCTGGTGATGGGGGATCATCAATTGGGCGAATGAGATATCGGAATCAGACACATTGGCCACCATGCTCGCAGGTTGCGATGACGAGGCAGAGCTCACTGCACTAGTGGGGCTCGACGTGTGCGGGGCACCGCACGCAGCCAGGAGTGCGACGAGTGCGCTGGATGCGATGAGTGCGAAAGGGCGGCTATTCATGGGTTCGTGTCTCCTCGGTGCATCGATCCGGTGAACGTGTTGTTGATCATGTGCCCGGTTTGATCATGGGGAGCAGGAGAACACATGAAGGTTCCATGAAGAGTCATCGAAATGACGGATTATCGGGTTGCGTCGTGATCTGGAACCCGTAACGTCATTTCAGGAAGACTATTTCGTGCGACACACCAGCACTCGACAGTGCGGATGGAGAGACAGTGAATCGTGTAGGGAAGGTTGTTGCGGGGTCCGTAGCAGTCGCCGCTCTCACCTTGGTGATGGCCAGCCCGGCTGCCGCAGACACGGCCAAGCCGGGGCAGAGCATGACACATATCAAGACCATCGCAGGCTTGGCTTCGACGCTCGAGTCCGCGGGGGTTGTCCTTTACACGAAGGGCGGCGCTACGAGCGCAGCCATTGGAGACTCCCTTGCCTCACCCGAGGCACAGGTGGTGTTCCATGTTCCCATCACAAGCTCGAAAAACACGGTCAAGCATGCCGGAAGCACGTTAGTGCTGTTCAACACAATCAACAACAGTCAGGTTGAACTCCGCAACCCTGCGATTGATCTTCGTTCCGGCTCGGTCCGTGCGGCGATTGGCTCGGGGCCCGTCGCAACCATCTTCACCATTACCAACGCGAAGAGTTTGAAGCCCGTGGTGAAGACGGACTCAGCAACAGGGGTACGCACGACCACGTACACCGGGGC
>JAULZL010000256.1:0-1690 GCA_032117355.1 Candidatus Nanopelagicales bacterium | reverse complement strand
GATGCCCAGGCGCCGATCATGCAGGTCGCCGACTACGTGATCGTCGATGACCTGCACGCGGTGCTGCCCGAAGTCATCAAGGCCATCGGGCGCTGAGGGATCGCAGGTGCCGTCCGATATCGAGATAGCTCAGCAGGCAACCCTGCTGCCCATCGGCGATGTTGCGGCGTCCATCGGCATTCCGGCGGACGCGATCGAGCAATATGGCCGGACGAAGGCCAAGGTGCACCTCGACTGGCTCGCAGCGCAGCCCGAGCGCCCATCGGCCAAGTTGGTCTTAGTGACGGCGATGAGCCCGACGCCGGCAGGCGAGGGAAAAACGACCACGACCGTGGGGCTCGGCGAGGGCTTGGCGTCCATTGGCAAGAGCGCCGTCATCTGCTTGCGCGAGCCGTCCCTGGGGCCGGTCTTCGGAATGAAGGGGGGTGCGGCGGGCGGGGGCCGTGCCCAGGTAGTTCCGATGGAAGACATCAACCTGCACTTCACGGGCGACTTCCACGCGATCGCACTAGCGCACAACCTGCTGGCCGCACTAGTCGACAACCACGTGCACCACGGCAACGAACTCGGAATCGACGTGCGCCGGATCACCTGGCGTCGGGTCGTTGACATGAACGACCGCGCGCTGCGCGAGATCGTTGTGGGCCTTGGCGGCCCAGGCAATGGCTACCCGCGCGAGGATGGCTTCGACATCGTCGTCGCTTCGGAGATCATGGCGATCTTCTGCCTCGCGGAGTCCCTGGACGACTTGAAGGACCGGATTGGCCGAATTGTCATCGGCTACACAAGTGACCGGCAGCCGGTCACGGCCGCCGACCTGAAGGCAGCGGGTGCGATGACGGTGCTGCTGAAGGACGCCCTGCAGCCCAATCTCGTCCAGACCCTCGAGCACACCCCCGCCTTCGTTCACGGCGGGCCCTTCGCCAATATCGCCCACGGCTGTAACTCGGTTATTGCCACCAAGGCCGCAATGAAGCTCGCCGACTACGTGGTTACCGAGGCTGGTTTCGGTGCCGATCTCGGTGCCGAGAAGTTCCTCGACATCACCTGCCGGGCTTCCGGGCTTTGGCCCGATGCCGCAGTCATCGTGGCGACCATCCGGGCCCTGAAGCACCATGGCGGGGCGGAGGCGAGCCGGCTTGCTGAGGAAGACCTACCCGCCCTCGATGTCGGGATGGCAAACCTCGAGCGACACGTCCGAAACGTCCGGGAGGTCTACGGACTGCCCTGCGTCGTCTCGATCAACAGGTTTGACTCCGACACCACCGCGGAGATCGCCCTGCTCATTGAGCGGATGACCACCCTCGGTGTTGAGGTCGTCCTGGCAACCCACTGGGCGGATGGTGGGGCGGGTGCTGCAGACCTGGCCAGGGCCGTGGTGAAGCTGTGCGAGCAGCCGACTCACCGCTCGTACGTCTATGAGGACGACAGCACGTTGCTTGCCAAGGCAACAGCCATCGTGACCAGGGTCTACGGGGCGACCGAAGTGACCGCTGACTCCAAGGTGCGCCAGCAGATTGCGGACTTGCAGAGAGCCGGGTACGGCCACTTCCCGGTCTGCATGGCCAAGACCCAGTACTCGTTCTCGACGGATCCGGCCCTGCGTGGGGCCCCGGTACGGCACAGTGTGAACATCCGGCAGGTCCGGCTGTGCGCTGGAGCGGAGTTCATCGTCCTGGTGTGCGGGGAT
>JAULZL010000255.1:0-7214 GCA_032117355.1 Candidatus Nanopelagicales bacterium | reverse complement strand
GAGGTTGCCCGATCTGCGCGGGTGGGTGACCCGATGGATCCGAACACGCACTTGGGCCCGGTGGCCACCCGGCCACAGACCCGCAAGGTGCTCGACTACATCGACATTGCCAGGCGCGAAGGGGCGAAGTGTGTGCTGGGCGGAGGGCAGCCGCTGGGTCCGCAGATCAAGGGCTGCCAATTCGTCGAGCCCACCATCTTCACCAACGTCGGCAACCACATGCGCATCGCACAGGAGGAGGTGTTCGGCCCGGTTTTGGGTGTCATTCCCTTCGAGGACGAGGCAGAGGCGATTGCGATAGCCAACGACTCCGCCTACGGCCTGGGTGCCGGAGTCTGGACGCGAGACGTCAGTCGGGCGGTGCGGGCTGCGGATGCTCTTGAGGCGGGAACCGTATGGGTGAATACCTATCGCGCCCTGTCCTACACCTCGCCATTCGGCGGATACAAGCGCAGCGGTCTCGGTCGCGAGGGTGGCGTGGACGCGATCCGCGAGTACCTGCAGACGAAGTCTGTCTGGATCTGCACCGACTCGTCCGTGGTCAATCCGTTCGTGATGAGATGAGCGGTAACGATTGAAGCGGGGACTCTGATGCTCACCACTGGCGATGTTGCCTTGCGCGCACGGGTCATGCCTGACCTGCTCGCAGAGGCCTTGGAGGCGGCGATCGTGTTTGGCGAACTCGACCCGGGTTCCCGGGTGATCGAGGAAGAGATTGCGTCACGATACGGCGTCAGCCGCTCGCCGGTGCGCGATGCCCTGCGCAAGCTGGAGGCCGATGGGCTGGTCGTGCGCGAGGAGCACAAGGGTGTGCGTGTGACCCCGGTGAGCAGACGCGACCTCGACGAGGTCTACCGATGCCGCATCGAGCTCGAGGGGATCGCGGCGGAAGATGCCGCCCGGAACTGGGTTGAGCCCATGGACCAGATCCTCCGGTCGGCCCTGGGATCGATGCACAAGGCCTACGCTGCGCGCGACGTGAAGGAATACTTCCTCGCGAATGTGGCCTTCACGGATTCGGTGCACCAGGCCAGCGGAAACATGACGCTGATGCGCCTGTTGAAGTCCATCGGCAAGCAGGCTCTGCGCTACCGGTACCTGGCTTACCGCTCCGCGCCCAGGCTGATGGGCGTGTCCGTCCAAGGCACCGACGAGGTCGCCGAGCTGATCCTGTCTCGGCAGGGACGCAAGGCCAGGCGCGCCACGGCGAAACTGATCGAAGGTTCGTGGCAGACCATTCGGGACTTCGTTCCCGAGGCCTAGCCGATAGCCGGTCATGACGACGTCTCCTGACTCGGACCTGTTGACGAGCGCTGTCGTGCGCGAGTCTTTGGGGTCGATCGTGCGCGAGATGCGCCGGTCGATGGTGCGCTCCTCCTACAGCTCGATCATCTACGAGGGATACGACTTCTCCTGTGTCCTGGTGGACGGACAAGGCAGGCTCGTGGCGGAGTCTGGCGAGGATCATCCCTTCCACATCATTCCTGTGGCCAGCGCGGTGCCCGGCGTGCTGGCTCGCCACGCCTCGATCACGCCCGAAGACATCTTCCTGCACAACGACCCCTACAGCGGGGGCACGCACCTCAACGACGTGGCCGTGATCTGGCCGGTGTTTGTGAGCGAAAAGCCTGAGTTCTTCGTCGTGATCCGGTCGCACTGGGGCGATGTCGGCGGGATGACGCCAGGTTCGCTTAACGGGACGGCAACTGAAATCTTCCAGGAGGGTTTGCGGCTCGACTACCTGCGGGTCGATCGCACTGGTACGTCCGAGGTGCTACGACTCATTTTCGACAACGTGCGCGTCACCAAAGAGGCGGTCTCCGATTTCCATTCGGTCTTGGGCATCTGTCGTGTGGCTGAGCAAAGGCTCACTCACCTCATGGCGCGCTATGGCCTGCCTGTGCTGAAGGGCTGCATCGAGACGATCCTCGATTCCAGTGAGCGACGGTTGCGCGCTGCGATTGCCGCGCTTCCTGACGGCACGTACCGGCATCGTGCATTTCTGGATGGCAACGCGCTGACGCCCCACCCCTTGCGTGTCGAACTGGCCCTGACGATCTCGGGTGACGCCATCCACGCCGACTTCTCGGGCTCTTCCGAGCAGGTCCGTGCACCCTTGAACGCCGGGCCCGCTGTCGCGCCAACGTCCGTGCTGACGGTCTTGAAGTCCTTCCTGGATCCGGGTGGCGCCATCAACTCGGGTACGTTGCGTGTGCTGACGGTGAATGCGCCTGAAGGCTCCATCGTCAACGCCCGGCTCCCCGCGCCGTGTGGTGGCCTCAACGAGGTCCGGTTCGCCTGCGATGCGGCGGTGATGGGCGCTCTCGGTCAGGTGATTCCGGACCGGCTGACCGGCGATGTCCGGGGAACCTCGAACCACACCTACATCGGTGGGCGCGGCTTCATCTTCTACGAGTACCCCTCGGGCGGCACTGGCGGCTTCGCGCAGGGAGACGGCAACCACGCCGTGCGCGCCTTCAACGAGGGTGAGAACGTTTCCATTCAGTCAGCCGAGGTGATCGAGGCCACCTACCCGTTGCGTGTCCTTCGCAACGAGATCCGTCCCGACAGCGGGGGCCCGGGGCGTCACCGCGGGGGCTGCGGGCTGGTGCGGGAGGTCGAGGTGGGCTGCGACGATGCGCTGCTGTCGCTGCTGTCGGATCGAAACATCGTGCCGCCAGGCGGCATCAACGGGGGAGCGCCCGGCGCGCCCAATCGCTACCGGCTTCTTCGCGGCGGCAGGGAGGTCGAAGTGACGTCCTTTCCGGGCAAGGTGGCAGGCTTTCCCCTGTTGCGCGGTGACATCCTCGTGATGGAAAGCTCCGGAGGGGGAGGGTTTGGTGACCCGCGCAGCCGCGCGCCCGATGCGCTGGCGTCCGACCTCGCGGATGGCTTCGTGACTCAGGCTGGACATCGTGCCTACCTCGAGGTGCCCATCCCGGCCGAGACCATGTTGGACGCGTCGATTGACCGACCCCACCTGTGCCGCGTGTCACCGGAGCTGGCACGGTCGCTAGGGCTGCAGCGTAGTTCGCTCATCGAGCTTTTTGGCCCGCTTGGTTCTGCCTACCGCTATTGGGTCGACTCGCTTGCGCCGGCGCTTTCGGGTGCTCAGGTGGCAGTCGCCGTGCTGCCGGAGTTGAAGGTCACTTCGATGCGGGTGCTGGCCCTGCGCACGCCCGACATCTCTCGGATGGGCGCGCAGGCGCGGTGAGTCCACGTCACGCAACCCTTTTCAACTTCAGACCAGGGAATCTCCATGAATGCTCCCGAAACCTCCGTTCACCAGGTCCACCCGATCGGACGCCAAGGACGACTCTCCGAGACGGAATCGGTGCAGTTCCGCGACGCGCAGCGCATGTTTCCCGGCGGCGTACTGGGGGGAAACGCGCTGCCTGCAGATGTCCGCTTCGTGGTCAGCCACGGCAAGGGAGGCCGGTTCTGGGACACCTCCGGCAACGAGTACATCGACTACGTGCTCGGATCCGGCGCGATGGTGCTGGGCCATGCCCACCCTGTCGTGGCAAGGGCACTTGCCGCTCAGGCCGGCGAGGGCACCCATTTTTTTGCCTATCTCAACGCCCGGGCGGTGGAACTGGCCCGCAAGGTCACTCCGTACATCCGCTGCGCGGAGCGCATCCGCTTCACCACCTCGGGGTCGGAATCCACCTTTCACGCCATTCGCCTGGCTCGTGGCGCGACCGGAAAGTCGCGAATCGTAAAGTTCGAGGGCGCCTATCACGGCAGCCATGACTATGCCCAGCTCTCCACCTCGCCCAAGGTGACGGTGCCATTTCCCACTCCCGTGGCAGATACGGCGGGCATCCCGCCCCACGTGGCCGAGCTCACGCTCGTGGCGCCCTTCAACGATGCCGAAGCCCTGGACGCGCTGCTCCAGCAGCATGGGCACGAGGTGGCTGCGGTCATCATCGAACCGATCCAGCGCATCATCTCGCCCAAGCCGGGCTACCTTCAGGCCGTTCGGGAGATCACGCGGCGCCATGGCGTCCTCATGATCTTGGACGAGGTGGTGACGGGCTTTCGCTACGGCCTGGGCGGGGCACAGCAGTACTTCGACATCCAGCCGGATCTCGCCACCTACGGGAAGATCCTGGGCGGAGGGCTGCCGGTTGGGGCGGTGGCTGGGCGGGCGGACATCCTCGATCAGGCGGATCCGGGGCAGAAGGGTCAGGCTGGCTTCGTCTACCAGAACGGCACGCTACAAGGAAACCCCCTGGGCTGTGCGGCCGCGCTGGCCACGATCTCCGTCCTCGAAGAGCCTGGCTTCTACGAGCGATTGTTCGGCATCGCCGACCGCCTGCGCCAAGGCTTGCAGGAAGTCTTCGACCGGCACCAGATGGGTGTCATCGTCTTCGGTGACGGTCCGATGTGGCATTTCCTGTTCGCCGACAAGGTTCCGGAAAACTACCGGGATATTCTCGCCAGCGACACCCGCAAGCTGGCTCGATTCGATGCTGAACTGATCCGCCAGGGCGTGTTCGTCCTGCCCGCGAATCGACGCTTCGTCTCGATCGCTCACAGCGACGAGGACCTGGCGCAGACTTTCGAGGCCTTCGACCGGGCCTGCCTCGCGTTCAAGGCTTGAGCGCGACGGTGCCAACTGCCATGCGCTACCTCGCCGGGCTGGACGTCGGCGGAACGTTCACCGACCTGACGCTGTATGACAGGATCAGTGGGCGCACGCTTGCCTTCAAGGTGCCCTCGAACCGCTCGGCGCCAGACGAGGCCGTCTTGGCTGCGCTGGACAAGAGCGGCGTCGATCGGCAAGAGGTGGCGCTGGTGGTGCACGGCACCACGGTGGCCACCAATGCGCTGCTCGAGCGGCGCGGTGCCCGGGCTGCGCTCGTGACCACGGATGGCTTTCGCGACGTCATCGAACTGGGCCGGACGACGCGCCTGGTACCCAACAGCCTCTACAACCCCTACTTCTGTCGCGCTGCGCCCCTGATCCCCCGCCGCGATCGCGTCGTGGTCGACGAGCGCGTGGAGGCTGACGGAAGGGTGAGTCGCGAGTTGGATGTCGAAGCCCTGGAGGGGCTGGCGCGTGAGTTCGTCGCCGCCGGGGTGGAAGCGGTGGCCATCGGATTCCTGAACAGCTACAGGAACCCGGGCAACGAGGAGCGGGCAGCCGAGGTCATGCGGCGCCACTTCAAGTTCGTGAGCACCTCCAGCGTCGTCCTGAATGAGGTCCGGGAGTTCGAAAGATTCTCGGCCACCGTGATGAACGCCTACGTGATGCCGCTCATGGCGAGCTATACGACACGGCTGACCGATGCGATTGCCGCGCGCAACCCCTCCACATCGTTCTACACGATGGCGTCCCATGTCGGGTTGTTGTCCACGCGCGATGTCTGCGCGCGCCCCGTGAGAACGATCCTCTCAGGGCCGGCCGCAGGAGTGGCTGCGGCGGTCTACCTTTCTCGCACGGTCGGAGTCCCGGATCTCATCACGTATGACATGGGCGGCACCAGCACCGACGTGGCCATGGTCTCGGGAGGGCGTCATTCCCTGAAGCGTGAGACGCTCCTGGACGGGCTGGTCATCCGCCTGCCTCAACTCGACATCGAGACTATCGGGGCGGGAGGGGGGAGCATTGCCACGCTGGACGCCGGAGGAAGCCTGCACGTCGGCCCGACCAGCGCGGGGGCGGTCCCCGGACCCGCCTGCTATGGCCGAGGGGGCGTTCGGGCGACGGTCACGGACGCCAATGTGGTCCTGGGGAGAATTCGCGACGGGCAGGAGCTCGGCGCGTCACTGTCCATCGACCGTGGCGCTGCGGTGAACGCCCTCGCGCCGCTTGCTGGCCAGGCTGGTCTGACGGTGGAGGCCATGGCTGACGCGGTCGTGCGCGTGGCGGTGGCGAAGATGGCTACTGCTGTCTATGAGATCTCGGTGGCCCGTGGGTATGACCCCCGCGACTTCGCTCTGTTGTGTTACGGCGGGGCCGGGCCCTTGCATGCTTGCCTCGTAGCCGAGGAGGTTGGGATCCAGCGGGTGATCGTTCCACCTGCGCCGGGGGCTTTCTCGGCCTTTGGCGCCCTTTGTGCCACGCTCTCCAAGGACCGGGTGTCCACCCACCTCTCGGCGCTGGATGCCCAGACCCTGAGCCAAGCCCGGGAATCAGCTGCTGCATTCGAGACGCAGCTGCGGGCGGAGTTCGAGTCAGAAGGGGTCGATGCCCGAGCCTTCGAGGCCGAGTGGCAGTTCGACCTACGCTACCAGGGTCAAGCTCACGAACTCAGCATCAGGGTCGACACGCATGCTGATTTGGAGACCGTGGTGGAAGCCTTCGAGGCGGCCTTTGAGCGGGAATTCGGACGGAGAGACCGTGGTCGAGGCATCGAGCTCGTCAATGTTCGCGTGATCGGCCGCATCGCCATCGATCCGCCGCGATGGGGTACGCCGCCGGTCTCGACGACGTCGCTCGCCGTGCCGGTTGCCCACTCGGCCGGTGTGCCGGTGTGGCGAAGGGAGACCATCGGAGCCGGCGACCACTTGCAGGGTCCCGCGATCATCGAAGAGATGTCGGCGACGACCTACCTCCCGGCAGGTTGGCGCATTCGTGTCGGAGCGGCTGGCGAACTTATTGCGCTGCGGCACGAAGCCGCTGCGGCAACTCAGGAGCGCGCCCAGGCAGGCGATGTCGGCCTGGCTGGCGTGTAGCGGTTTCGGGGAGAGGGTATTCATTCACTGGCAGGAGGTTTCATGAAATCGAGTCGCAGGATGTTTGGCGCAACCCTTGCAGCAGCCGGTCTGGCGCTGCTTGCGCCAGTTTCGATGGCACAGAGCGTTGCACTGAAGGTCGCCTACGAGACCTCGGACACGCACATCAAGGCCCGTACGGCCAAGGTCTTCAAGGATGAACTCGAGAAGGCGGTTCGAGGGCGCATCGAGGTGCAGATGTTTCCGAACGCCTCGTTGATGCCATCGCGTCAGGAGGTGAGCGCGGCCATCCAGGGACAGGTTCAGATGGTCTTGCCCTTCGTGAGTTTCTACGAGGCCGTCACGCCCAAGGCCGGCGTGTTCACGATGCCAACCCTGTTTCGTGACTACGATCACCTCGACAAGGCCGTGGCCGGGCCCATGGGCAGATCCGTGTATGCCGACCTGGAAGCCAAGGGCCTCAAGCCGGTTGCGTTCTGGCACGAGACGCCAACCTACGTGTTCACCTCCAAGAAGGATGTGGGCCGCCT
>JAULZL010000254.1:1924-3423 GCA_032117355.1 Candidatus Nanopelagicales bacterium | reverse complement strand
GCCCGCGCTGGCCGCAGTCACGATGTTTCCCTTCACGGCCACCGCACTCGCCCCACCCGGCAGCGCGACCGACGCGACGAGTCCTGGCTGCCCTGGGCTCGACATGGCGGCCGGCGCAAGCCCGCCATACGAGCAGGCCAGCCCGACGGACAGCGCCGCCGCAACGACGATGCGCCGAACGGAACCTCTTGCGATGTTCTTCCTCATGATCAGGACTTTATGGGTGGATCAATTCATCGCCTACCGGCGAAGAAATCCCTTGGGGGACGGTGGCAAAAGTGGGGGGCTACCACCCCGTCCAGCAATTTCGCGTTTCGCGCGAACCCCGGGGCGTCCCTTCGTCGTGAAGTCAGCGGGCCGAACCGACGGCAGACCTTGAAAGGGCCCGCGACACAACTGGCAGCTCAGCAACCACACTGCACCGTGCCAGCCGCAATTGATCGACGGGTTTCTCGCATGAGGCCCAAGCTTGATCGACTTCCTTCCCTGAACACCGTGTTTACACGGTATTCAGCGTGCATCCCGGGCATGTACAAACCACTGAGGAGTTAATTTCGACTCTCTCTGCAGCGAAGGGAACACAAGCGATGAAACAACGCGCAAGGCGATCCACGACAGCGAAAGGATGGAGATCAGGGCTTGCTCTCGCAGTCATTTCATGCGGGGTCATGGTCCTCTCGTCCTGTGGAGGGGGCGCCGCAGACAGTAGTTCCCCAGTGATCCGCGGCATGGGGGAATCGAAACAGTCCACGCTGTCCGTGTCGAATACGACGCTGACAGGCACGGTGGGCACGGCTATCACACTGACGACGTCGGGCGGGTCGGGCACGGGTGCTGTCACCTTCACCGTCACTGGGGCGTCATGCACGGTGAGCGGGACCTCGTTAGCGGCGACGGCTGCGGCAACATGCGTTGTCAGGGCGAAGAAAGCGGCGTCGTCCGGCTGGAAAGAGACAACGAGCGCGACAAAGACCTTCACGTTCGCTGCCGCCGAGGGCGCCTAGGCCCACTCCGACTCGCCCAGGCCAGGTTGTCAGTCTCGAATACAACGCTGACAGGCACGTCGATCGCACTGACGACGTCGGGCGGGTCGGAAACGGGGAATCGCTGGGGCCAGACGGAAAGGGCCCACGCTGGCCTCCTCGTGAGGCCCACACTCACGCAGAGAGGTATTCGTGGAGGGCCGCTCGAACGATCTCGCTGGGGGTCTTGTGATCGGCTTTTGCGCGCTGCTCGAGAGCCGCGTGCAACTGCGGATCCAACCGTGCCTGGACGGCCCTGGCCGGGCCGTCACCCAAGGCGGGCCGTCCCCGACCGGCATGGCGAAGTTGCGCGTCGCCGTAGCCACGCTCAGCCTCGTCCGCCATTCGCTCAATGTCGGACTGGGTAATCGACTGACCGCCGGAGACGCCCAGGACCTTCTTCTTAGTCATTGCGGTGGCCTTTCAGGAGTCGCCAGTACTGCTTCGTCATCTTCATCGCGTGGATCGCGAGCACGC
>JAULZL010000254.1:0-1914 GCA_032117355.1 Candidatus Nanopelagicales bacterium | reverse complement strand
GTGCAGCGTGACAACCTCAAGCATGTTGCCCGAGCGGTCCGGCCCCAAGTGGAGGCGCCGAACCGGAGGTTCGGGATCGATGTCGTCGCTGTGCACCGCGTGGGTGATCGCATGCCTGATGTCCTCATCGGCGACCCCGTGCCTGCGGGCGCTGACGTTGATCCCGACGCCAGCCACACGAATATCGTAGTACACAAATAGTTCGTGGGGAAGGGACGTCCGACTACTCGTCGGGAGGGGGCAAAGCGCTGGAATGGCCACCCGCCGGCCCGACGGCGTCGCCGTTGTCCCGCTGGCACTTCTCGGTCCCTGAAGCTTGAAAGATGGGCAGGTCCTGCATCCACCAACATTCGACGCTCCCGGCAGGCGCGCTACACCTCGATGCGCTACGCCACGATGCGCTCCACCACGTAGTCGGCCACCGCGAGCGAGCTCGTCCACGCCGGCGACACCGCATTGAGCACATGGGTCGACCGCTGGCCAGGGCGGACGACGAAGTCCATCTCGAGCTTGCCCTCGCGCACATTGAGCAGTTGCGCGCGAACCCCGGGGCGTCCCTTCGTCGTGAAGTCAGCGGGCCGAACCGACGGGACGAGCTCGCGGCCCTGATTCACCAGGTGCTTGCGCGAGTACTTCGGCAGCTCGGTGCGGATGAGCCCGGGAACATCGTGGTGCGAGCTACCGAGAAACGACGGGTAGGTGCGGGCGATGTCCCAGGTCTCGCCAAGCGAGAATCCGCCGACGCCGCCGTAATCCTCGCGCCAGAGCGAGGGGATCGCGGTCGGGCCGATCTTCGCCCGTCCGTCGACCGTCACGGTGAGGTGGACTCCGAGGAATGGGTTGCGCGGGTCAGGCACCGGATAGACGTGACGTTGCAGTCGGCCCGGCTCTCAGGATCCGTACCAGTACAGGCCCTTGAACGGGAGCATCCGGTACTCCTCGCCAACCCCGAACCAGACGACCGGGCGTGTTGCCCTGCGGTCCGCTTGGTCGGACATCATTGAACGTCCGACCTTGCGGAGTGCCCAGTCGCGTCCTGCCGGCAAGTGGGGACTTGCTCGGAGTGCGACTGGAGACCTTGAGAGGGTCCACGACACCCGGCGCAGCTCAGCAACCACACAGCGCCGTACCAGCCGCAATTGATCGACGGGTTTCTCGCATCAATCCCAAGGCTGATCAACGTCCTTCCCTGAATGCCGTGTTTACACGGTATTCAGGGTGCATCACGCGCATGTACAAACAACTGAGTGAGTTGATCTCAGGTCTCTCTGAAGCGAAGGGAACACAACCGATGAAGCAACGCGCAAGGCGATCCACGGCAGCGAAACGATGGAGATCAGGGCCTGCTCTCGCAGTCATTTCATGCGCGGTCATGATCCTCTCGTCCTGTGGAGGGGCGCGGCAGACAGTAGTTCCCCAGTGATCCGCGGCATGGGCGATTCCAAACAGTCCACGCTGTCCGTATCGAATATGACGCTGACAGGCACGGCGAGCACGGCTATCACACTGACGACGTCGGGCGGGTCGGGCACGGGTGTTGTCACCTTCACCGTCACTGGGACGGCATGCGCAGTGAACGGGACCTCGTTGGAGTCGACGGCTGCTGCAACATGCATTGTCAAGGCGAAGAAAGCGGCGTCGTCCGGCTGGAAAGAGACAACGAGCGCGACAAAGACCTTCACGTTCGCTGCCGCCGAGGGCGCCTAGGCCCGCTCCGGCTCGCCCAGCCCAAGTTGTCAGTCTCGAATACAACGCTGACAGGCACGTCGATCGCACTGACGACGTCGGGCGGGTCGGGAACGGGGGGAGCGCTGGGGGCGGAGCGGAAAGGGCCCACGCTGGCCTCCTCGTGAGGCCCACACTCACGCAGAGAGGTATTCGTGGAGGGCCGCTCGAACGATCTCGCTGGGGGTC
>JAULZL010000253.1:0-9857 GCA_032117355.1 Candidatus Nanopelagicales bacterium | reverse complement strand
CAACGCTGGGGTGCCGATTCGTACCGTCCTCGATCGCGACAAGATCACGCCGCTGGTCGATGCGGTCGTGCTGTCGTACGAGCTTGGGTACGTCAAGCCCGACCTTCGCATCTTCAATGCAGCCGTTGAGGCCCTCGGGCTTCGCCCGGCGCAGGTGCTGATGGTGGGCGACAGCGGGACTGACGATGTTGGCGGCACGTCAATCGGAATTCGCACCCTGATCCTGCCGCGCACGAGGGGTCGGGTTCATGGCCTCGACCTCGTAACCCGACTGGTCGTCAATCAGTAGCCTCGCCGAACGGCCAGGATCGTCCCCTTAGACGTTCTTCTCGAAGACCAGTCGAAGGCCGATGAGGGTCAGGTCCGGCTCGTGGACGGTTACCGTGCGCGACTCTGGAACCACGACCGGGGCGAGGCCGCCTGTGGCGACGACGGCCGACACCTCACCGAGTTCCTCGCGGATGCGGTCCACGAGGCCATCGACCTGCCCCGCGAATCCGTACAGGGCCCCTGACTGAAGGGCCTCGACGGTGTTCTTCCCGATCGCAGCCCGTGGCCGGACCAACTCGACCTTTCGCAATGCAGCCGCACGGGATGCAAGGGCATCCAGCGAGATCTCGATACCGGGGGCAAGTGCCCCGCCGAGGAACTCGCCCTTCGCCGAGACCACGTCGAGGTTGGTCGAGGTGCCGAAGTCCACCACGATGCACGGGCCCCCGTACAGGTGATGCGCCGCGATGGTGTTCACGATGCGATCGGCACCAACCTCCTTCGGGTTATCGGTCAGCACCGGCACCCCGGTCTTCGTCCCTGGCTCGACAATGACCGTCGGCACCTCGCTGAAGTAGCGTTCCAGCATCACCCGCATCTCCCGCAGGACGGCCGGGACGGTGCTGCACAGCGCGATCCCGGTGACAACCTCCCGATCCGCGAGTAGGCCCCGGAAGGTCAGCACCATTTCATCGGCGGTATTGCGGGCATCGGTCTTGATCCGCCAGGAGGAGACAAGTTCCTCCCCATCGAAGAGCCCGAGCACAGTGTTGGTGTTGCCGACGTCAATCGTGAGGAGCATCAGTCCACCTGCCGTAGGTCCGCGCCGATATCGAGAACCGGAGCGGAGTGGGTGAGGGCGCCGACGGCAAGGTAGTCGACGCCAGTCTGGGCAACCGATCGGGCTAGATCCAGGCTCAGTCCACCGGACGCCTCGAGCCGGGCACGGCCGGCGGTGCGCGTCACGGCCTCGCGCATCTGGTCGACCGGGAAGTTATCGAGAAGCACCAGGTCGGCACCTGCATCGACGGCCTCATCAAGCTGGTCAAGTGAGTCGACCTCAACCTCCACCGGCACGCCCGGGAAGGTCGACCGAACCAGCCGGAATGCCTCCGCCACCCCACCTGCGGCCAGCACGTGGTTGTCCTTGACCAGGGCCGCGTCGGAAAGGGACATCCGATGGTTCACGCCACCACCGCAGCGCACCGCGTACTTCTCCAGTGCTCGCATCCCCGGGGTCGTCTTGCGGGTGTCCCGAATAGCTGCGCCCGTGCCATCCACCGCATCCACCCAGGTTCGAGTCAAGGTCGCGATCCCACTGAGGTGGCTCAGCAGGTTGAGGGCCGGGCGCTCCGCCTGGAGCAGGTGGTGGGTCAGGCCCGTTGCGGACAGCAGCACATCGCCAGCCTCAACCCGATCGCCATCAGCCGATCCGAAGGTCAGATCGAGGTCGTCCTCGCCGCAGACATAGGCGAAGACCGCGGCCGCCACCGGAATGCCGGCCACCGTCCCGGACGTACGCGCCACGAGATCCAGGGTCGACCGCTGGCCCGCTGGAACGGTCGCGACCGTGGTGACGTCCACCCCGCCGTCAAGATCCTCATCGATCGCCGTCCTGATTAAGGCCTCGACGTGAACCGGGTCAAGCCGCGCCTGCTCGAGCATCACGGAAACCGAGCGCCCCAGGGCGTCCGACCACATCACGGGCCACCTTCCACCGGCTCGGTCCTGGTGGAGATCTTGCCGCTCTCGCTCAGACAGGACACCAGGCGCACTCGCCACCGCTCGTCATCACGCTCAGGGAAGTCCTCGCGCCAATGGGAGCCTCGGGTCTCCTCGCGCAACGTTGCCTGGTGAACCAGGACGGTTGCCAGGGCATGGATGTTCGTGGTCTCCCAGTCCTCCGTGCACGGTCGAGCCCCATCGGCCGTCGAGAGGTCACGCAGTTCGCGTCTCGCCTCGGCCAGGGACTGCTCACTTCTCAGCACCCCGGCGTGCTCGTCCATCGAGCGTTGCAGGGAGCGGCGGGCCTGATGCGGAAGCAACCCCACGTGGGCACTTGTCTCGACCGGGTCTCGGCGATTCGGCGCCTCAGCAGTAAGCACCTCGCCGATTCGACCGGCGAAGACCAAGCCCTCGAGGAGGGAGTTGGACGCGAGTCGGTTGGCGCCGTGCACTCCCGTGCAGGCAACCTCGCCGCAGGCGAACAGACCTGGGATCGACGTGCGGCCCCACGTATCGGTTCGAACGCCGCCGGAGACGTAGTGCTGGGCCGGCGCAACGGGGATCAGGTCCGTGACCGGGTCGATGCCACGGGAACGGCACGACTCCAGGATCGTCGGGAAGCGGCGAACCCAGGTGTCGGCACCCAGGGCCCGGCCATCCAGCCACACGTGGGCGGCGCCCGTCTCGCGCATACGACGCATAATCGCCTTGGCCACCACGTCACGCGGGGCAAGGTCCGCTAGCGGATGCTGGCCGGACATGAAGCGGACCCCATCGGAGTCGATCAGGACGGCACCTTCACCGCGCACCGCCTCGGACACGAGCGGCTGCTGGCCCTGGGCCAGCGGGCCCAGCCACATCACGGTGGGATGGAACTGCACGAACTCAAGGTCGGCTACCTCGGCACCGGCCCGCAGGGCGAGGGCCACGCCGTCGCCAGTCGCGACGTACGGATTCGTCGTCTGGCCGTA
This sequence comes from Candidatus Nanopelagicales bacterium, assembly GCA_032117355.1. Classification (GTDB taxonomy): domain Bacteria; phylum Actinomycetota; class Actinomycetes; order S36-B12; family S36-B12; genus REEB460. The sequence goes on along the minus strand of JAULZL010000253.1, from coordinate 6,891 downwards.
CACCTGGCCAAAGCCACCGGTCGCCAGAATCACCTGCGGTGCCAGGGCAGCGCCCACCCCACCCCGCTGGCCCGTCCCCATGACATGCAGGGTGACCCCCTGAGCCGCGCCCGTGACGTCTTTCAGGAGTTCCAGGGCGAGGGCGTTTTCGACCAGTTCGATGCCTGGATCCCGAGCCACGGCTGCGACCAGCGCACGCGAAATCTCGGCACCCGTTGCATCGCCCCCCGCGTGCGCGATCCGATCGCGATGATGTCCTCCCTCGCGGCCCAGGGCGATCTCGCCGCTCGGCTCAGTGTCGAAGTGGGCCCCGAGGGCAATGAGGTCTCGCAGCGCTGCCGGCCCGTTCGTGACGAGGATGCGGACGGCCGCCACATCGCACAGGCCGACACCGGCCACCAGGGTGTCGTTGAGGTGCTGCTCGGGGGAATCGTCATCCGATAGCGCGGCCGCGATCCCGCCCTGTGCCCAGCGCGTTGAGCCCTCATTCACCTGGGCCTTGGTCACCAGCAGCACGGTCTTGCCCGCCCGCCTGGCATGCAGGGCCGTTGTGAGGCCGGCAATGCCTGAACCGACGACGATGACGTCCGCCGAGGCGAACCAGCCGGGGCGCTCGGCTAGCAGCCTGGTCGCCAGCCTGGGCTTGCTCATCCGGCTCCGATCTCGCAGCTCATGTTGTCGATCAGACGGGTCGTGCCTATTCGGACGGCCACCAGGATCCTCCCTGGACCGGGTACCGGCGAACCCAGGTTCGGGTCGGTGACCGAGAGGTAATCGATCTCGGCCATCGGCTCGGTCTCCAGCACGCGCAGGCCGGCATCCCTGGCCGCCGCCTCGCCCCCACCAGCCGCAGCGACCGCAGCTTCCAGTGCCCGTGGCACCACCGATGCTGCGGCTCGTTCCGCCGGGCTCAGGTATCGGTTGCGACTGCTCATCGCCAGGCCATCCGCCTCCCGGACGGTCGGGACGCCGACCACCGTGACCGGGAACCGGAGGGCATCGACCATCGATGCGATCAGTGCCAGCTGCTGGTAGTCCTTCTCCCCGAAGAGGGCCACATCAGGGCCGGTGAGGTGCAGGAGGGTTGCCACGACCGTCAGGACACCGCGGAAGTGACCCGGGCGCGACGCACCTTCGAGGACGTCCCCCAGCGGGCCGGGGTCAACGGCGACCCGGCCGGTCAGGGTCGAGACATCGGATTTTCCGTAGACGTCTTCGACGGATGGCGCATAGACCGCGTCCGCGCCGGCCCGATGGCACACCTCAATGTCGTGCTCAAGGGTCCGGGGGTAGCGACTGAAGTCCTCACCGGCGGCAAACTGGGTCGGGTTCACAAAGTCGGTGACGGTCACGTGCCCAGATACGCCGACCTGCTCACGCGCCCGACGAATCAACTCGGCGTGGCCGTCATGCAGGGCGCCCATCGTCATCACAACAGCCGATGGGTGCGTCCCACCCCTGTTGGCGCGAAGCTCGCCATAGGTCGAGCAGAGGACCGTCGAACGTGACATGTCTGCCGCGCTGCCTTTGGTTGGCGCGCCCTGTCCGTTCGTCACGGTCGGTGACCCTCGGATAGGACCTCAAGTAGGGCCTCCGCATCCTGCGGGGAAAGTAAACCGGCGTCGACGGCGCGGTCGGCAGTGACGCGCGCCAGAGCGCGGTACCCGGCAGCCGCCGAGGGCGACACCTCGTCGATGGCGGCTAGATGGTCGGCGACGCATCCGGCGTCACCGCGCGCAACCGGCCCGGTCAAGGCCTGGTCGCCGAGGCGGAGCGCGTTGTCCAGGCTCGCATTGAGCAGGGGCGCAATGAGTCGCTGTGGCTCGTCGATACCGGCACTTCGCAGCAGGTCGACCGACTGGGCGACCAGGGTGATGAGGTAGTTGGAGCCGTAGGCAAGTGCTGCGTGGTAGAGGCAGCGACTCTCCTGCGGGACCCAAATCGGGTCACCGCCCATCTCCACGACGAGAGCCTCAGCAACCGGACGCAACTGCTCCGGTGCCGTAACCCCGAACGGGCAATCGCTGAGCCGGAGGAGATCGATGCTGGTCCCGGTGAAGGACATGATCGGGTGGACTGCCAGGGGCAGGGCGCCCTTCCGGGTGGCCGGGTCGAGTACGTCGGTGCCGTACCTACCCGCAGGGTGCAGCCAGAACTGCCCGGGCCGCACGTGTCCCGTCTCCGCGAGGCCTGCGACCAGCCCGGCTAGGGCGTCATCCGGGACGGCGAGCAGAACGAGATCAGCATCGGCAAGGACGGCCGGGACGTCCTTGATCGCAACCCCTGGCAGCAGGGCCTCGGCACGAAGCCTGGACAGGTTCGACACCGCAGAGACGGCAACCACGTGATGCCCGGCCCGGCGCAGGGCCGCACCGAGTACCGCGCCGACCCGGCCCGCGCCGACGATGCCCACGCGCAGCCGCGGCGGCCCAGCCTCGGGCGGAGTCCCCACCTCGCTCATGTCAGGTGAGCGTAGACGGCGGGTAACGTTCACCTCGTGCCGGTTGAGCGCTCATGGCGCCGGGCCTGGGAGGACTCCCTGGCGGGGCCGAGCAACTTCTACGCGAGCAACACGCCGGCACATCACTTCACCACCGATGTCATGCAGGGGGCAATCGCGCCAATTGTTCTGCCACGGCTGCGTGAGTTGCTGGATGCACGGGATGGCCCAGTCACCGTTCTCGATGCCGGAGCAGGCGGCGGGGAACTTCTCACCTCACTTCTGGGATTGCTCAGCGAGGCCGAGCAATCCCGGGTCCGCCTTCGCGGCCTTGACCTTCGCGATCGGCCCGTCGGCCTAGATGATCGGATCGACTGGCAATCGACCGACATCCGGCAGGCCGAGGTGGCTCCGATTGACGGAATCATGGTTGCCCACGAACTGCTAGACGACATCCCCTGCGACTGGGTAGAGGCCGATGCCGATGGACGTCCCCGCATCGTCCTCATCTCCTCCGATGGGTCCACCGAACTCGGCCCCGGCATCGACGACGATCTCGGCTGCCGTCAGGTAGACGTGGATGCGATCTCACTGCGGACGTGGCTGGACCGCTGGTGGCCCAGCGGGCGGCCTTTCGCTCGCTGCGAACCCGGCACCACCCGCGATGCGCTGTGGGCACGGCTCACGAGTCGGATGAATTCGGGATACGCCTTGGCCTTCGACTATGGCCATCTCCTACCCACTCGACTGGCCGGAGACTGGGATGGCGGGACGATCGTGGGCTACCGCGGCGGTCATGTCGTTACCCCTGCGCCGGACGGTAGCTGCAACCTCACGGCCCACGTGGCCATCGATGCGGTTGCCGCAGCCGCGGTCGCCGCCCGCCAGACATCAATCACGCGCCGACACGGCGACTTCCACCAGCTCGTCCAGACCTTCGCTTAGTTCGGGTGTCGCGGAACCTGCCAGGATGAGCCGGTGGGAAATGGCGAGGTACTCGTGGGCATCGGCGCCGCCCGCTACCTCGATGCAGACATCGTCCTAGATCTCGCCGACCTCCATCCTGCGCAGCACGGCGCCCTGCAGATCGCCCTGACCATCGACGGGGGCGTCATCACTCACGCAGACCCTCGCGTCGGCCTGCTGCACAGGAGTACCGAGAAACTCTTCGAGGCGCGTGACTACCGACAACTCATGATGCTGGCCAATCGGCACGACTGGCTCTCGAGTTTCACGTCAGAACTCGCAATCGCCCTGGTAATCGAGTCGGCGATGGGAATCACCCCGCCGGAACGAGCCACCTGGAGCCGGATGCTGCTTGCCGAGCTGAACCGACTCAGTGCATCCCTGTTGCTGATCGGGGCGATCCTGCCGACGGGCAACGACGCCATCCGGCTGCGTGCTCGGCTCAGCGAGTTGCAGGAAGTCGCAACCGGCGGTCGCGTCCATCCGATGGTCAATCGCATCGGCGGCCTCGCCCAGCCATTGACCGACCCTTTGCTCGCGGATCTAGTGGAGGTCCTCGACGACCTGGACCGGAGTCTTGATCTTCTCGGTGCATCCGTCGCCGCGGTGAACGCGCCCCTGGCGGGCGTTGCTCGACTGTCCTACGCGGATGCCGTGGCATACGGGGTCACCGGCCCGGTCGGCTGGGCATGCGGGCTGGACATGGACGTTCGTCGCGATGCGCCGTATCTCGCGTACGGGGAGGTGCCGAGCGCAGTCTCGGTTACGACCGGTGGGGACATCCCAGCGCGCTATACGGCCCTCATTGGCCAGCTCGCACCCAGCGTGACGACCATGCGCCTGGCCGCTGGGCGGCTGAGCGAACTCGGCGAGGGGCCGGTGGACGTCCCGCTGCCCAAGGTGGTGCGGGTCCCGGAGGGGGTTTCCTACGGCCAGGTCGAGGGCCCGTTGGGCGCGATTGGCATCCTGCTCGTCAGTGCCGCCGACAAGACGCCTTGGCGGCTGAAGCTTCGAACTCCGTCCTTTAGCAACGTCCAGGGCATGGCTCGGGCCCTCGTGGGTACGAACATCGACCACCTGGCCGCCGCGGTGATGTCCTTCTTCCTCGTGTCCGGCGACATCGACCGCTAACCCCTCCCCCTCTTTCCCGTTTGTCCCGGTATCCGCCGCAAACGTCAGAAAAACGGCAGGGAAGGGGCCCTTTCTGACGGGTGTCCCGGTATCCGGATGCCGGCAGAAACGTCACAATCCTCCGGTTTTCGCCTTCAGATGTGACGCCTGTGGCGGATACCGGGACAAACGGCAGAAAAAGGGGGGTTAGGCGTGCTCGCGGAGGTAGGTGGCGAAGCGAGCCCGAAGGAGTGCCTCCATGGTGGGGTCCAACTTCTCGTTGCCCAACATCTCTCGCACCGCACGCACCGTCTCAATGAACGTGCCGCCAACAGCGCCGAGGTCACCACCCTCTCCCTCGATGGCCACCATCCCGGGCATATGGGAGAACAGGTCGGTGAAGAAGCCGATATCCATCCGGTGCTCAGCTACGTGAAAGGCCTGGTGCCGCAGCTCGTCGAAGGGCATGTCCTCGTACGCGCTCTGCTCCGTCATAGCCCTGACCTTACCCGCGCACCGACGCCACCCGGCTCAGACCGTGGCACTGCTCGCCGCGATCCTGGCCGCTGATCCTCATCGGGCTTGGACGGCAATCGGCACATCCGCTCCAACCAAAGTGCTGCGGCTGCCAGGAGAATCGAGCCGAGCATCGTCACCATTGCCGCCCACATCGTGCTGTTGCCGGCCTCGGTGGCACGCGCGGGAAAGGCACCAATGGCGATCCCCGCATAGAACCCGGCAACCAGCGACCCGGTGCGCGAAGCCGCCATTGCCAGGGCTGCCGTGCGGGCGGCAACCAGCGGCGGCATCGGCCTTGTCCCGGGCTTGCGCAACAACCGCGGTCGGCTCAACAGACCCCAGATCAGCAGGGCCACGGCCAGGATCCACATCGTCCAGGCGGCGGTCCATGGGACGGGGATCATTCGACCGGTCTGTCCCTGGATCAACTGCACGGCACCCCAACCGATGGCTGAGGCGATGACCGCCAGCGCGACCAGGAACCGAATCCGGGTAGGAGTCATGGCGTTCACTGTAGGGAGAAACCCTTCCCCGTTGCGCGCACTCCGCCGACATCGATTCCCGTGATCAGGTCGCGGATGGCCCCATGGCCGGGCAGGACGGCTTCCGGATCGATCTCCATCCATGGGAAGAGAACAAAGGCACGCTCATGAGCGCGTGGATGAGGAAGTGTCAGCCGCTCGTCCTCTGACCGAACGTCTTCGTAGGCGATCACGTCGACGTCGAGGGTTCGAGCTCCCCAGCGGATCTCCCGTACCCGACCCCACTGCAATTCGATCCGGTGCGCCTCGGCGAGTAGGGCATTGGGGTCCAGGGATGTTCGAACGAGGACTACGGCATTGAGGTAGCAGGGCTGCTCCGGCCCACCCATCGGATCCGTTTCATAGATCGACGAGCAGGCAATCACCTCAATCCCGTCCGACTGGCGCAGTTCATCAACGGCACCCTGCAGGGCTGAAGCCGGTTCCCCAAGGTTCGCACCTAGTGCAAGGACAGCACGGTTCACGGCCTGGTGATCCGGATAGCGGCATCTGCGAAGGGAACCGGGATGGGGGCTTGCGGCTTGTGGACCGTCACCTCAACACTGGACACACCCAAAAATAGGACCGCAGATGCAATGCGCTCCGCGAGCGTCTCGATGAGGTCTACCGGCTCGCCAGTTATCAGTTCGTGGACTCGCTGCGAGATCACTCCGTAGTCCACCGTGTCTGCCAGCAGGTCAGAGCTGGCCGCGACCCGCGACGGCAGATGAACCACCAGGTCAACGATGAACTCCTGCCCATCCCTACGCTCGTGATCGAAGACCCCATGGTGGCCAACGCCGCGGATCCCGTTCAGCAGGATCTGGTCGCGAGGGGGATCGGCGGTATCCCGGGTGGCCTTGCGCCAGGCCTTGCCGACGAGCACCGCGTCAGCACTGCCAGCGACGTCGTGTACCCGGACGGCCCAGGCACCGGCTGCCGCCGCCAGCGCCGAGACCGCATCCGTCGCGAGGTCGCGCCCGGCCAAGGACCGCGGCTGGCCCTCGCTGTCCGCCAGCAGTGATCCAAGGAAGCGTTTGCGCGAGGCCCCGATCATCACGGGGAATCCCAAAGCGATGATCTCGTCGAGCCGGCCGAGAATGGCCCAGTTGTGGTCTGACTCCTTGGCGAAGCCAAGCCCCGGGTCCACCGCGATGCGATCCCTTTGGACACCTGCCTCAAGGGCGGCCGTGACTCGGCCCCTCAGTTCGGCCACCACATCTATGACGACATCCCGGTAGACCGCGAGTGCATCCATCTGGTCACTGTGCCCTCGCCAATGCATGATGATGAAGGGGACGTCAAGGTCGGCAACGGTGGCCAGCATGTCGGGAT
>JAULZL010000252.1:0-5804 GCA_032117355.1 Candidatus Nanopelagicales bacterium | reverse complement strand
GGTCCTCGACATCCCGCGGTACGACTTCAACTGGCAGCTGCTCTACCGGCTGCACGAACCGCTCGCGCTCACGGCGGGTGACACGCTCGTGTTCACCGCCTGGTACGACAACAGCGCGGGCAACCCTGCGAACCCCGATCCCACGAAGACCGTCCGCTGGGGCCCGCAGACATTCGACGAGATGCACCTGGGCTACGTCGAGTATTTCGTGCCGGGCGTGAGCGCCGGTCAGCGGACCGCTCCGCTCAGGCGAACGTCACGTCGCGGATCGTGACGCCCTGGGACGCCACGCCCGACACCACGATCGATAGCACGTTGTTCGCGATCGCGACCGGGCAGTATCGAGCACGGAGCTGTCGGCGATGACCTTGGCGTTCTGCTGCTTGCCCGCCGATGACGTAGGCACCGAGCCGCTGACGCTCGCGGAGGAAGTCGCCGGCGGCCCGCTGGATGGCGCGGGATTCGGCGGACAGGGGCGGGGCGCCGACCGACTGGACCGAGCTCGTGCAGGTCCTTGGCGATCGCGACATCTTTTCAGGAAACGGCCGACGAGCCGCTCAAGGGCGCGGTGATCGTTGAGGAAGTGCCATTGACCGGGCTATTCTTTAAAAAAGCCACAGGCACGCGGCCGAGATCTGCTGGACGCATTCCTCGAACCATCGATTTCATCCACCTCGGACCCACGACACAACATCATGCGACGCCGAAGGCTGCGCTACGCGACGATCATGTTCGAGCGCCTCGAATCGCGGATCGCGTTGTCGGCATCCACCGACAACGACCCGCTCGCTTCTCCTGCCGGCTTCGTGGCACCATCAGGGGCGGTTCAGGCGACTGCGGAAGCAGCCCCCCCCGTCGTGCTTCCGGGGACTGCGTTGCTGGCGAGATCAGCGAAACAGTTCACGATCGAAGGCAGTGGCTTCGACCCAGCGAACCGTACCAACCGCGTGTCGCTCAGCGGCGGCGCCACCGGCAGAGTGAGGTGCGCGACGGAGAACACCCTGACGGTGGCTGTGGAAAAGCTGCCACGAGCCGGCGCCACCCTGAGGGCGGTGGTGACCTCGTTCGGTCGCAAAAGCGGTGCGGCCGTGGCGGTCGCCAGGGTGCGGCTCACGCCCACCGTGACGCGGAGCACGCAACCGATCCTGTGGAGTGACGACACGTTTCAGATTCGCGGCAAGCACTTCGACCCGATCGCGGCCCACAACGCTGTCACCTTCAACCGCGGCGCGGTGGGCAAGGTGGTGAGCGCCACCGCCACCACCCTGACGGTCGCATTCACGACGCCGCCCTCCGGCGGCACACTCACCGCCGTGGTGACGTCCTTCGGCGGCGCGAGCGGGAAACGGGTGCGGGTGGCGACGGTCACTGGTGCACCGAACGTCGACACGGTGATTTCGACAAGAGCAACGGTTCCCGACCCCGTGGATGTTTCGTTTCGCGTCCAGTTCGAAGACCGCCAGCCAATAAATCTTGCCGGTCACTACTGGTACAACAAGCCGGCCGTCGATGCAGGCCAGCATCTTCCGGCGATCGTCGAGTTCAACCCCTACCGACGGCGAGATGGCACCATCGCCGTCGACAGCCGCATGTATCCCTATTTTGCTTCACAGGGGTACCTGTGTTATCGCATCGACTTGCAGGGTGCGGGGGACTCCGAGGGGGTACTCACAGACGAATACACCGAAGAGGAACTCTCGTACTGCGTTCAAATCATCAAGCAGATCGCCGAGTCCCCCTTGTGCGACGGGAAGGTCGGCATGATGGGTGAGTCGTGGAGTGCCCTCAACTCCTTGATGGTCGCAGCGCGTGATGATTGCCCGGACAATCTCAAGGCGATCATCGTCAATTGCGGATCGGACGACCGCTACAACGACGACGTCCACTACATGGGCGGAGCCATGATGATGGACAACGCCGCATGGGCATCATCCATGTGGGGCTGGTTGTCGCAGCCGCCCGACCCGCTGGAGGTTGGTGCGGACCGTTGGCAGAGCATGTGGAAGGAGCGGATCGACAATGCCAACTTCTGGTTTGAGCCTTGGGCGACCCACCAAACCCGAGACGAGTACTGGTCGAAGACGAGCGTTCGAAACGACTTCTCCAAGGTGAACGTGCCCGTCTTGGTGATGTCAGGCTGGGAAGACGGCTATAAGAATCCCGTCGACACTGTGGTGCGCGGGCTGGCACAGGCTGGAAAAACGGTCAGTGGACTGATCGGACCATGGGGACACAAGTATCCAAACACGGGAAGCCCAGGACCACGGGAGAACTGGCTGCCGGACGCCACGATGAACTGGTGGGACCAATGGCTGAAGGACGTGAAACCGTCCCCCGACACCACCCCTCCGCAGATGAAGGTCTGGCTTGGTGAGTCTCGTGAACCCCGATCCGCAACGGACTTCACCGACCAAGGCAAGTGGGTCGCCGAGAGTGCGGACTGGGAAACTCGCGTGAATAAAAGCACGCTCTACCTGTCCGACAGCAGAAGTCTCTTGTCTGCCCCTCCAGCTCAAGCAAGCAGTGTCACCGGATCTTCCAAGCTCGTTTTCGCGACGAACATGCTCGAGACCAGCTCGTTCGGCACGCCAGGCAACAACGACCTTGCCGGAGACCAGACCGCAGCAGACAACCAGTCTCTCTACTTCGACTCAGCCCCGCTTGAGAGCAATGTCGACTGTTTCGGAAAACCCGTCGTGAACCTCACGCTGTCGTGTGATCAACCGATCGCCTCGATCGCCGTGAGGTTGTCTGAGGTTAGCCCACTGACGGGAGAGGTGCACCTCGTCAGCTACACATTCTTCAATCTCACCCAACGCAACGGTGACCAAGCCCATCCCACGCCGGTCACGCCGGGCGAGGCTTTTACCGTACCGATTCCGCTCAATCTGATCGGCCATACCTTCAAGGAGGGCTGGAAACTACGGGTTGCAGTGTCGCCCTCATTTTTTCCAACGCTGTGGCAGAGCGCGCAGGCTGCCACCATCACGGTGTACACGGGGACGCAAGGATCCTTGCCCGCGAGCTCGGTGACACTGCCCGTACGGCCGGAGCGTGCGGAAGACGCGTTGCTGAAGACCTTGCCCAACCCGGGAGCGCCGGTGATATCCGTCGACACCAGCGAATACGCTCGGGCACGCGAACTTCGCAAGGCCTCCTTCACTCGCGTGGTCGCACCCGTGGACAACTGCCGGGACGTAGGGGTCACGGTATCGAAGACGATGGACAGTGGCCGTTACAGGTATGCCGCAACGGGACCACTGAGGGGGCTACTCGTTGATCAGGTTCTCCACGAGAACTTCCAGATGCACAATGATGACCCTCTCTCCTACAAGTGCTTTACGAGCTCGGAGACTACGCTTCGGAGAACGAAAGTCGGCTGGGGTGCCCGATCCAAGACGTCGACGGAGGTAACCTCGTTCAAGGACGAATCGGGCGCGTTCTGGTTTCACTACACGGCTACGATCGAGACGTGGGTCACCGGTGCGAATGGAAGAGAGCACCCGTTTGTCAGCCGAACGGTCGAGGGAAACATCCGGCGATTCTGGGTGTGAAGAGTTGTTCACGGTCCTTGTGAGCTTTTTACGGGTGGGGTGTGTCACCAGTTCGCTGTGGCAAACCGGGCTCCTTGGCACAGGCAACGCCTCGCTGACCCCCTCCCCAAATCCTGATCCAGGTCTTGTGAAAGAATCCTCGTGCGTTGACGCCGCCCCCAACGAGGTACCAGGATGAGGCAGCGGCAGTACCATCCGTGGCATGTTTGAACACCGCACCGAACCGCTCCTGCCGCGGCACCGCTTCTTCTGGCGAGTCGTCGGATTCCTGGCCCTGTCGGCCGTGGCCATTGGCGTTGCCCTTGGCGTGGGTATTCTCGGCTATCACTACTTCGCAGGTCTGCCGTGGATAGACGCCCTCGTGAACGCTTCCATGATTCTCGGCGGCATGGGGCCGGTTGACCCGATTACGACGCATGCCGGAAAGCTGTTCGCATCCGCGTACGCCTTGTTTTCGGGTCTGCTCTTCATCGGAGCGGCGTCGCTCGCGCTCGCCCCGTTCGTTCATCGGATCATGCACACCATTCACCTGGAGGATGACTGAAAGACCGTCTCGCGTGTAGCATCTCGTCTCAATTCACCCCCCGGCTCCGTGCCACGCACCCGATTCGGTCGCTCAACTCCTCGATCACCGCGACGAGCGTCTCGACGTCGGACGGCTGTGTGCGAAAGTTTCCCGGACTGCCTGGGCAAAGCTGATGGCCCGGCTGGGTGAGGAGTTTCCCCTGCTGTGCCCGGCGTGTGGCGGCGACATCCACCTCAGAGGAGACGGCCGGCAGGAGCCGGCTTCCTTCGAACCGGAGATTCGCAAGCGGGCGAAGGCCAGGATGGCTTCGCTCGCGTGAAGTGAGCCCCTCACCCAACTGGGTGAACCGCTCGCACCGCCGCCAATCTCGCCGGCCCGCGGGCGCCCACCGACTGGGGCGAACTCGTGCAGGTCCATGACGATCGCGACGTCGTTCAGGAAACGCCCGACGAGCTGCCCGCGATCGACATCCACAGCCTCTGACCGCTCACGAGCCGCTCAAGGGCGCGGTGATCGTTGAGGAAGTGCCATTGACCGGGCTATTCCTGAATCCTGCCATCTTCGTCATACCGTTGCGTCGGTTCCTCCAGCGAGGCGCGTCGCCGCTCCTGCTCGATGCAGGCCCGTGCCGTATTTCGCCTCGCGTTGGCCTGGGCTTCAGCCCAGCGGATCGTCTCCTGGATGGCACGCCATCGGTCAGCGGGACTCCACGCTCTCTCGCGGCGCTCGTGTTCACGTCGTGCGAGGTCGCCATCGTGCGGAGTTTCGGAACGGCTCGACTGGTCGCTCATCGTACGGCGTCATCCTGCGTCAGGTCCTTGGTCAGCGCCCGGCGCAACGCCTCGATGCGGGATTGCCGACGCTGCGCGAAGGGCAACGCCAACTGGCAGGCGAGCATGTCCTCATCGGAAAGCCCACGATACGGGGCGTCTCCCGCGGTGTTGCCGGCCTGGGCACGTGCGTTGCATTCCTCCCACGACGGGAGGCCCGTCACGGTCCGGAAAATGTCGATTGCTCCGCTGGGACTCGTGAGGCAGAAGATCGACTGTTGAAGCAGCCATCCGCGCTGCGCGGCGACCGGTCGCCACTCACGCTCCGTCGCCCCCCAGGCGGCGTCGAGTTTGCGCAGAGCCGCATCGCACCGCACAAGATTCTCGGGCGTGTCACGGATCCAGAAGTCGATGTCGTAGGTGAGCACCGGTTCGTGGCGAAGGAGAAAGTTCATCCCGCCAATCAGCAGGCATTCGACGCCGCACTCGCTGAAGGTGCGCAGGATGTGATCCACGTTCATGGCGACATTCTTCTCCGTGCCCTTCCATGTTGTCCACTGGTGACGTGCTGAAGACTTGTCGCTCCGGCGTTCGCGGAGGCCCGGTTCAGGCGAGCAACGCGGGCTACAGCTCGTTGGGATACCAGGCCGCGGTCGGGCTCGCCGACGCGTGTGCGGCTTCCGCCTCGGCATCCAGCCGCACACGCTGGTTCCCTTGGTCAATCCTGTTGCTGAACCCTCATATCCCCTGGTACAGCAAATCCAACCCGGTCACCGGGACACAGGAGCACACCGCTCACGAGCCGCTCAAGGGCGCGGTGATGATTGAGGAAGTGTCATTGACCGGGCTATTCTTCGTTGGCCTCGCCGCGACGCTCGCTCTGGCCGCCATCTGGCCGGGCCGCTGAGCCGTTTGCGCACGCCATGCTTGGATGTGCCGTGAAGCGGGCGGCTG
>JAULZL010000251.1:6949-21020 GCA_032117355.1 Candidatus Nanopelagicales bacterium | reverse complement strand
GCCTGAGCGTTACCCCGCACGTGCTGCTGTTGACTCCCAAGCCCGAACTCGGACCGGCTTCGTCGTGGCAGCCTTGGTCCGGTGCCTCCGGTGCAGGACTAGGCTCGCACCTGATGAGCAACACAGGATCACCGACCACAGGTTCACCCACTGAGGATTCCCCGGTCGAGTCGGTCGTCGAGAGCCCTGAGCAGCGGGCTGCCCGCTTTGAGCGCGACGCGATGCCCTTCATCGATCAGTTGTACGGGGCCGCCATGCGAATGACCCGGAATCCAACAGACGCGGAGGATCTCGTACAGGAGACCTTCGTGAAGGCATTCGCTGCGTTCAATTCCTTCACGGAGGGCACCAATCTGCGGGCGTGGCTCTTCCGCATCCTGACTAATACCTTCATCAACGACTACCGCAAGAAGCAGCGACAGCCCTACCAGGCCTCCACGGAGGATCTCACCGACGGACAGTTGTTGGATGCGGAGTCACACGGTTCGACTTCGGGTCGGTCGGCTGAGGTGGAGGCACTCGAACGACTGACCGACGCTGACGTGGTTGATGCGATGGCCGCACTTCCCGAGGACTTCCGCCTGGCGGTCTACCTCGCGGACGTGGAAGGCTTCTCCTATAAGGAGATCGCCGAGATCATGGATACCCCCCTGGGCACGGTGATGTCCAGGCTCCACCGCGGACGCCGGCTCCTTCGCGAGCAACTGCACGACTATGCGGTCGAGCGAGGGATCATTCCCGCTGCCACCGGCGCGGCAGGTGATTCGTCATGAGCTGCGGCAACCCGCATGCCACCGCATGCCACGAAATCCTCGCCCTGGTGTACGTCTACATCGATGACGAGATCGATGAGGGCCATCGGATCGAGGTGACCGCTCACCTGACCGAGTGCCCCCCGTGCTCACAGGAGTACGCGGCCGAGCGCCTGCTGAAGGCCCGGGTGTGCAGCTCCTGTGGGTGCGAGGATGCACCGACTGAGCTAAGGACGCGGATTGTCACGGAAATCCAGCGCATCACCGTGACCTATCGCTCATCCTGATGACCGTCGTGACCATCGCTGAGAGTCGATCCGCCCTAGGAGGCACCAGGTGACCCAGATCATCCGCGCAGAGATGGTTGCGTCCGTCCACTCCATCGTGGCCGAGGTGGGTCAGGTAGTGGAGATCGGCGAGGCCATCGTCATCCTGGAGTCGATGAAGATGGAGATTCCGGTTTGTGCAGATGAGCAGGGCACCGTGTCGGAGATCGCCGTTGCACCCGGTGACGTCGTGCGCGAAGGCGACGTCATCGCAATCGTCCTGTGACGTCGGTGGCTGGGCCAGCCCCGGACCTGTCCGACGCCCTCGGAAGCGCAGTTGAGGTTACCCATACGGTCGGGCCGCAGGACACGGCGGTGGCCCTGGCCAGTGGGGACGTCGGCGCCCTAGGCACCCCGAGACTTCTCGCCTGGCTCGAGGAGGCCACCTGCCTGGCACTTGCCCCGAAACTACCCAGTGGCTGGACGTCCGTTGGTGTCCGGGTAGAGATGGAGCATCAGCGGGCGTCCGCGGTGGGCGCTGATGTTGTTGCCGAGGCTCGAGTGGTTGGCATCGATGGAGTGCGGGTGACCTTCGAGGTCGTGGCCCGTGAGGGTGAAAAGCAGATCGCCCGGGGGACGGTGACCCGGGCGATCGTTGACAGCGCTGCTTTCCACGCCAGGCTCGGCGCCTGAGTCAGCCGCCGCTCTTGCGGCGGAACTCCCTCTTGCCGCCCTCGCGTCCTGAATTGCCTCGGTCGGTCCCGCCCCCTCCTGCGGAGTCGGTTCCACGATGGCCGGACTTGGCCTTCTTGGCCTCGAGTGCCTGGCGGAACCTCTCCTTGGGGTCAGTGACTGCCTCTGATGAATCGGCTGCGGGAGCCGCGGGATCTGCCTTCGCCTTCGTCATGGGGTGAGTCTCCCACCTCGCCTAGATTCCCGTCGTGCTGCGCGGGTACGCGCAGTCCGGATCGGTCATGACGTTGACGACATAGGGAACGCCTGAGCGCATCGCGCGGTCGATGGCCGGGCCGATATCGGCCGGATTCATGACTAGCTCCCCTCCGCATCCCATCTCGACGGCGATCCGGTCGTAACGGGTTGCTGGCAGGTCCGCGATGACGTCGTACCCGTACAGGAAGCGCATGGGGTGCTTCTCCAATGCCCACCCTGCGTTGTTCCCGACGATGATGATCACCGGCAGCCGGTGGCGCAGGAGGGACTCCACGTCCATGAAAGAGAAGCCTGCCGCCCCATCCCCCATCAGCAGGAAGACCGGTGCCTCGGGGTGGGCGATCTTCGCGGCGATGGCGTAGCCGGGCCCGGTTCCCAGTGCGCCGTACGGACCAGGATCAAGCCAGCGGCCAGGCTGCTGGGGCTCGATGTACTTGCCCGCGAAGGAGACGAAGTCGCCGCCGTCACCAATGACGATGCTGTCGGCGGTCAGTCGGGGGATGAGCTCCCCGATAATTCGTGCCGGGTGGATGGGTGAGGCATCACTGGAGAGCAGAGCGGCGTCCTTTGATCGCGCGAGCGCCGCAGATTGCCGAAGGCGTTCCGCCCACGAAGCCTCGTGCCGTGTGCCACGCGCTGACAGGGCCAGCCGACCGATGGCGGCGAGTGTCGAGCCGATCGGTCCGGCGATAGACGCAAGGCCGGGGGAAACAGTCGGCGAGTCGGTGACGTGGATGACGCTCGCGGGGGAGGAGGGATCCCCGAAGACTCCGTAGCCGAGCCTGAAGTCCAGCGGAGTGCCCACGACGAGGACGAGATCGGCTTCCGCGAATGCGGCAGCCCGGGCGCGGGTCACGAGCAGGGGGTGGGCCGCTGGCAGGACTCCTCGGCCCATCCCATTTGCGATGGTGGGCAGTCCGAGATCCTCGGCGAAGGCACGGGCAGCTTCGACGGCGTCGTCCATCCAGACGTCGCTGCCGATCACGAGGACGGGCCGGTGGGCTGATGCGAGTGCCTTGGCGGCCGCGGCGATGGCGTCGGTATCGGCCTGAGGGTCTGCGAGCGGGCGAGGACGCAGGTGATCCCAGGCAAGGTCGGCCCAGGAGAAGAAGATGTCCATGGGGATGTCCACGAAGACTGGACCCCGATGCGGGCTGGCAGCAAGGGCGAACGCGTCGGCGACGCGCGCGCCGATCTGCCCCGTGTCATGAATCGTGTAGGCGGCCTTGGTGACGGTGTGCAGGATGGGCGGCTGGTCCAACTCCTGCAGCGCACCCGATCCCCAGCGGGCATCGGGGGAGCGGCCACCGATCACGACGAGTGGCGACCCGTTGAAGAGTGCACCGGTCATGGCTGTCACCCCATTGGTGACTCCGGGCCCGGCGGTCAGCGCGGCGAATCCCGGCCGTCGAGTGAGCTTGCCCATGGCCTCAGCGGCGAAAACGGCAGTCTGCTCATGCCTGGTGTCCACGAGGCGTACCGGCCCACCCCTCTCGGCGGCCCGCCTATCGGTCGCTGACTCAACCCGTTCTTTGCCGCCCACTGCGGCGTCGTAAAGGGGAAAGACGTGCGCCCCGCTCAGGGTGAAGAGGACATCGACTCCGCATTCAACAGCCGCGGCGATGGCATGGGTTCCGCCATGGCCCGACTGCTGCGCTCGAAGTGCACTTACCGCGTCCTCGGGTGCGTGCGTGAGTGCGTCCTTGGGTGAGTCGACCATGACGGCACGGTACTCGCGTAGGCTCACGGCCCGTGGCGATCTGGGCCAGGCTTGCGGAGGATCGCACCGATCTGACCGCCGTTGAGCGCGAGAAACTGGGAACTGTCGTAGGGGAGTGGTCCCTGATTGCGGACCTCGGCCTCAGTGACCTGGTGATGTGGTTGCCGACGTGGAATGAGGCAGGGCTTCTAGCCGTGGCCCTCGTCCGACCAACGACTGCACCGACGAGCGTCCCCGAGGACATCGTTGGGACGTTCGCACCTAAGGGCAGACACCCGGAGTTGGACCAGGCACTTGCTTTTGGACGGGTTGCCGCCAATGCCTATCCGATTCGTATGGGAGGCCGGGTGGTCGCGGTGATCGCCCGCCACCCATCAGCGGCAGCTCGCGTCGCGGGCCAGCTCGAGGAGATCTACCTGCGGACCGCGGACGATCTGTTGGGGATGCTGGTTGCGGGGACCTTCCCGCCGGAGGCCCTCGCCGATAGCGGCCTTGAATCGCCTCGGGTTGGGGATGGACTCATTCGCCTTGATGGTGAAGGCAGGGCGCAATACGCGAGCCCCAATGCGGTCAGTGCGCTGCGCCGCCTAGGGCTGGCAACCGGTGTCGTGGGCAATGACTTCGCTTCGATCGCCATCCGACTCTCGCACCGGCAGGGCCCGGTCGATGAGGCACTATCTGCCATCGCTCGGGGCCGATCAGCCGGTCAGGTTGACCTCGAGAATGCACAAGCCACGGTCCTTCTCCGGGGGATTCCCCTACTCGCTGACGGTGATCACCGGGGAGCCCTGGTGCTGATGCGTGATGTAACCGACCTGCGCAGGCGGGAGCGCGCGCTGCTTTCCAAAGAGGCGACCATTCGGGAGATCCATCACCGGGTCAAGAACAACTTGCAGACGGTCGCCGCCCTGCTGAGATTGCAGGCCCGCCGAGCGACGAGTGATCAGACCCGGGCGGCGCTGGGGGAGGCCGAATTGCGAGTGGGTGCCATTGCGCTCGTCCACGAGACCCTCTCCCGCCAGGCGGGTGAGACCGTCCTGTTCGACGAGGTCGCTGATCGGATCATCGCGCTCGTGCGCGATCTGGCACCCGGCCACTCGGTTGGGGAGTCGATTCCGACCATCACTCGCAAGGGTTCGAGCGGGGAATGCGGTGGCGATGTTGCCACCGCCCTGGCCATGTGCCTGTCCGAGTTACTGCACAACGCTGTCGAGCATGCGAAGGCGACCGCGATCGTGGTCGAGTTGGATCACTCCGCGCAGGAGACCACCGTATGCGTCGTTGATGATGGCATCGGACTTCCTGAGGGCTTCGACGGCACTGACCCGGGCCTCGGCCTGCACATCGTGCAATCCCTGGCGACGGGTGAACTGCGAGGCAGGTTCACCTTGGCGGGCGACCCGGGTAGGGGCACCCGTGCTGAGGTCCGGGCAGGAAGGTCAGAGGGCGGGCACTAGACCTGGCTGCGCGCCCTGAGTCGGGCGTTTCGCCGCTTGAGGGCACGCCGCTCGTCTTCGCTTAGGCCGCCCCAGACGCCGGCATCTTGGCCGGTCTCAAGAGCCCAGCGAAGGCACTCATCAACCACACTGCAACGACGGCAGACCGCCTTGGCCTCCTCGATCTGGACCAGTGCTGGTCCGGTGTTGCCGATCGGGAAGAACAGTTCCGGGTCTTCGTCACGGCAGGCAGCCTCATGGCGCCAGTCCATGCGCTCTCAACTCCATCAAGTTTGCACCGGGATCGCCGGCGTTCGTGAATGCTTTCACGTGGCTGGCGGGGCAGATTGCCGAGGATTCACCCGATCAACCGGCCGCGTGCCAGACGTTCAGCATTGGGCTCTATAAGGGTTGCATGCCTGCCCGCCGCCCACAAGGGGATTGCCAGAGTTTCAGGGGTTAACACCTGTCAGATTGGTCACATCTGTCTGGATTATGGTGAAAAATCGCTTCAGTGCAGCACGCGGAGGGCTGCAGGCACCGCTTCGAAATGCACGTGGCTGGATGATCCGACCCCCTCGCCATCGATCTGTAGGGGCACCGGACGCCGCGCCGTCACGGTGAATTCGGGCTGGTCATGCCAAACCACGACCGAGGACGAACCCCGCGTCGAGTGGGACAGCATGCGCCCGGCGGCCTGAAGTGTCGCCGCTAGACCGAATCGGCGCAGGGCAAAGACATCGAGCCCGGTGTCGAAGGAGGCCGTCGGGCAGGGGTCGACCGCCCACATCCCCAGGTAGGTCCACGGTGAGGTGTTCTGGACGATGGCGAAGAACACGTGCTCATCAGGTGAGCCGGGCCGGGTCAGCAGGAGGGCCGGTTCCGCGTGATCGGTGTCGCGGACCAGGGTGCGCACCGTCGTAGCTAGATAGCGCCCCGGCGTTGCGCGACGACCGGTCGCTCGCTGCCTCTCCATCGCGGCGATGACGGCGGCATCGACGCCAAGCCCGGCGTTTGTCGCGAACCAGCGGTCATTTGCCCGGCCAAGCCCGATCGTGCGGATGCGTTGCTCGCGAATCGCGTCGAGTAGTTGACCGGTGGCCTCGACTGCATCGGCCGGCAGGCCGATGGCGCGGGCGAACACATTGCCGCTGCCGCCGGGAACGGTACCCAGCATGGGAACGTCCGATCCTGGTCCGGCGCGCAGCAGGCCGTTGATGACCTCATTTACTACCCCGTCCCCGCCGAGGGTCACCACCACGTCGAGCCCCGCGTCGCGGGCCTGCTCACCAAGCGTGATCGCATGCCCCCGATGGGTTGTCTGGCAGACCTCCAGGTCGAGTTCGTCCGCGAAAGCATGGATCAGCACGTCGGTCACCCGCGGAGATGTGGTCGTGGCCCGGGGGTTGACCACCAGCAAGCCGCGCACCACGTCACGATAGGCGATGGTGCACCCATGACGTGACCGCGGTCATGCGCTTGCCGTCCTGCCGGTCCTTGATTCGGATGGCTGGGAGTCCCACGACTCGATCACCTTCCGGAGGGCAGGTGCCTGTCACGGGAACTCCAGGCTCCGGTGTCTGGGACGCGCGCGGCCGCTGGAGACAGGGCCAGGCTCGAGCCCTACGGTCTACTCATGTCTGAACGCGCCTTTCGCCAGGTTGATGTCTTCACGGCAGTGGCCCTGCTCGGCAACCCGGTCGCGGTCGTCGAGGATGGTCATGGCTTATCCACCGAGCAGATGCATGCCTTCACCGACTGGACGAACCTCTCGGAGGCGACCTTCCTGCTTCCGCCGACAGACCCGGCGGCCGACTACCGAGTGCGGATCTTCTGCCCCGGTAGGGAGTTGCCGTTTGCCGGGCATCCAACCCTGGGGACCTGCCATGCCTGGATCGAGGCCGGAGGCGAGCCTGGCGGGGAGGTCATCGTCCAGGAATGCGCCGCAGGACTCATCCGCATCCGTCGGAGCGGGGACATCCTGTCCTTTGCTGCACCTGCACTGCGGCGCAGTGGCCCACTGGACGAGGCCGAGGTTGAGCGCATCGCCCGAGGCCTTGGGATCGCTCGATCCGAGGTCGTCGCCCACCAGTGGTGCGACAACGGGCCCGGCTGGCAGGCCGTGCTACTCGCCTCTGCCGAGCAGGTCCTCGCGCTGAAGCCGGACCCGCAGGTACTCGCGGGCCTCGACGTTGGCGTGATCGGCCCGCATGTCACGGGCGAGGTGGACTTCGAGGTTCGCGCATTCTTCCCCGGCAACAGCGGCCTCACCGAGGACCCGGTTACCGGCTCGCTCAATGCAGCCCTTGCTCAGTGGCTTATCCCATCAGGGCGGGCGCCCGAGGTCTATCTCGCTGCCCAAGGGACAGCAATGGGTCGTGCGGGCCGAGTCCATGTCAGAAGCGAGGGTGACGACATCTGGATCGGCGGCCAATGCGTCACCGTCATCGCTGGGCAGGCTCACATCGCCCCCTGAGCCAGTCCTTCGGCCTTGGATCGGATCGGGTCCGCACGACGTTGATCGCACTCAGCCCGACCGAAATGGCGAGATGCCGATACGTCTTGAGACCCTGCCCACATGGCGGGACTCTCGGTTCCCCCCGCTGACGCTGAAGGGGAACTACGTCCAGCGGTCGACGCATCCCGGGTGGCCACCCGGTCAATGACCAACCGGTCCATGACGCAGGGCCATACCAGTTCTAGGGTGACGGAATGGCCGTCCTGCCCCGTCCCGTCCCTGCCCCACCCTTCCTGGCACTTGGCGCGGTGGCGGCGCTTGAGGGCACCGCTCTCGTCGGGTACGCCCTCTTCGACATCGTGGAGTTCGCCCGCAGTGGCATATCGGGGCCCAGTGAGGTGTCTAACCTCCCCGCCCTGATCCTGCAGGTGCTGATCTTCCTGACCTTTGGGGTCGGGCTGCTCGCGGTCGGCCGCGGCTGGTGGCTGGTCAGCCGACGGGCGCGTGCCCCGTTCCTGCTCGCGCAGTTGATCGCCCTGGTGGTCGGTTTTCCGCTCGCCCAGGCTGCCGGCTCAACTGAGCGCGTGGCGGGGATTGTGATCGTTGCCGTGGCCCTTTTGGGCATCGCCGTCTCGTTCGCACCGGCTGTGAGTCGGGCCCTAGAGGATGACCAATAGGCGCTGCCTAGGCCGCCGCTTCCCGCACTTGGTCGCGAACTGAGTCCAGGATCCGACTCACGTGCATCTGAGAGATGCCAGCCTCTTGGGCAATCAACGACTGCGACCAGTCGTCAAAGTAGCGCCTTGTGATGATGAGCCTGTCTCGCTCGCTCAGCCCGGCGAGAACGTCCCGAACTGCCTCCCGGTCGGCGAGGGACTCCAACGACTCGTCGAGGGTGCTGAAATCCGCGCTGCCACTCGACTCGTCCGCCGGTGAGGGATCCATCGGAAGGGCATGTCTGGCCCGACCGGCATCCATCGCCTCCAGGACGGCCTCCTCACTGAGGCCAAGCACCTCTGAGACTTCGCGAACGGTTGGGGATCTTCCGCACGTCATCGTGAGGTCTTCGATTGTTCGGCTCACCGAAAGGGCCCGATCCTTCAGGGTTCGGGGCAGTGTGAGGGCCCAGGTGTCCTGACGGAAGTACTGCTTGATCTCGAAGAGGACGGTGGACGAGGCAAAGCTCCCGAACAGGCTGCCTTTCGCCGGGTCATAGCGATCAATCGCCCCCATGAGTCCGAGGGTCCCCACTTGGACGAGATCATCGAGAGGCTCACCGCGATCCCGATACTTGGCCGCGAGAGCCCGCACCAGGTCGAGGTGCATGGTGACGAGTTCTTCGCGGGCGGCATCGCGCGACGTGTTGGCAAGCTCAGGATCGCGAAGTTCGGCGAGGAGGACCTGGGCCCGGGCCTCACGCTCGGCTCGCCGGCTCACATCGGTGGACATAGTGCCTAGGCGAGGTCGGCCGACGCTACGCGATTCATTCGCAAAGTCAGCGTCAGCCGGCCGCTGCCGGTGCTGGCGGTGATGTCGTCCAGAAGCGCCCGCAGGATCGTCCAACTGAATGTGTCCGTTGCGGGGACGTTCGGCCCCATTGCCGGAGCGCTCATCACCACCTGTAGCGCGTCGAAGCCAAGATGGAAGGAGCACTCGAGGATCGCCCCTGCGGGAGCCTCTGCGATCAGGAGCGCAACGGCCTCGCTGACGGCGAGTCGGAGGTCTTCAAGTTGGTCTATGGGCAGGTCGGCTCGAGATGCCATGGCCGCGGCAACGGTGCGGGCCAGGGAGACGTTTTGGGTTTCGGCGGGAAAGTTGAGGACAACCGGGTCGGACATGGCCATCAGTATGACGTCCGTGGCGCTGAATGTGGCCTACCGTTGGCGATTGCGTCCGTGCACGTGCGCGGCCTATCGGAAGGGAACTGTCTAGATGCGTTGGAATCAGACTGAACGAGCCGGTCTTGCCGGAACTGCGATTGCCGCATTGTTGCTCCTTGGAGTGGGTGGTGCTCCCATGGCCGCGGCTGATGGCACTATCTCGGGTGTCTCGGCCAGCACGACCAGCACGACCATCAACCAGCCGGTGACCTTGACGATGACCGGCAGCGGCCTCGCGCCAACTGCCAGCAATGCGCCTATCGGAACCTGCTCGCCGGTCTTCCGAATCACCCCGCCCTCCGGTGACGTTGCGACCGTGACGCCGACCTTCGCTGCCGATGGAAACTCTGCGCAGACGACGCTCTACCCCACCGCCGTGGGGAATTTCACGGTCTTCGCCACCTGCGCAACGGGCTCGCCCAACACCGGCTCCTCAGTCATCGTCGCGGTTGGCAAGACGACCGCAAGTGCGAGCCTGTCAGTCGCTAGCCAGATGACGGTCGGCACCACGACAGCGCTCACGATGACCTTGCTGTCATCGGGTGGAGTCAATCCACTTGAGCCCACCGGGGTTGTCACTTTCTCCAATGGGACGACGACCCTGGGAACTGCCAATCTGACGCCCTCGCCCACCCAGGGCCGCAGCACGGCAACCCTCAATTGGGTGGTGCCGAACTCGGTCGGGGCACTGACCATCACGGCCTCCTACCCCGGCGATTCGAACTTCAATGGGAGTTCCGCATCAGCCGCGGCCGTCATCGACCTGACGGTCTCAGCTGTCTCGCTCCAGGCAGCAAGCACCGGCCAGCTTTCCGGCCCGATGCCGCTGGTGGCCCGCGTCTCGCCGGCCTCGGCAACGGGCACAGTCAGCTTCTTCGTCGGTCAGGGATCGGCCCAGCAGGCGATCGGCACGCCCGTCGCACTGGCGAGTGGCTCGGCATCCACGACCTGGACTCCGGCCGCCCTCGGGGCGCAGGTCATCACCGCGGTCTACAACGGGGATGCCAACAACCGGATCTCCTCGTCCTCCACCACCATCACGATCGCCGGACAGGCGCCAGCGGATGCGATCGAGGTTGACCCCAACGGATCGCTTGCTCCGCTCAGCCCCACGGTGCCCTTCTCCCTCGAGTACGGCCTAAGCGTTCAGTTCGTCACGTCGACATCCTCCGGAGCCGCGGTCAAGCTGTCGGTGGCCGGGCCGTGCTCGTTGACGAGCGGGGTGATCCTGAAGGCGAACAGTGGCAATGGGACGTGCTCGCTGACGGCGACGTCCGCTGGTGGAAACGGCTACGCGGCAACCAGCGCGAAGTACGCGATTGACCTAGCCCTGCGGACCCAGACGGCGAGCATCTCGGCGCCGAAGTCCGGCAAGGTGACCAAGGGATCAACGCTGACTCTTGCCAAGTCAGGAGTCAAGACCAATGCTGGCAAGCCGGTCAGCTGGAAGGTCACGAGCGGATCCTCCGCCTGCAAGATCTCCACGAGTTCAGGCAAGGTCAAGGTGAAGGTCAACGGCAAGTGCACGGTGAAGGGCACCGCGGCAGGAGTGTCCGGCAAGTACGCCGCATACTCGGTGACCCGTAACTACACCGTCTAGCAGCGGGTTGGCGATTCGCGCTGTCGAATCAAAACCGCAGATGCCGGTGGCCCCGTCCTCAATGGAACGGGGCCACCGGCATCGTTCGACGCAGTCAGCGATTACAGCGGGTGTAGATCATGTCTCGGCCGCCAGCACATGTAGCGCCTTACCCGTGACCCGGTGCACGGTCCAGTCGTCCATTGGCTCAGCGCCGATGCTGCGATAGAAGCCCAGGGCAGGCTCGTTCCAATCAAGGACCCACCACTCGAGTCGGCCGTAGCCCCTCTCGAGGCAGATTCGCGCCAGCGTTTGGAGGAGCCGCTTGCCGTAGCCGGCCCCGCGGTGCTCGGGACGAATGTAGAGGTCTTCAAGGTAGATGCCGTGCTTGCCCAGCCAGGTCGAGAAATTCAGGAAGTACAGGGCGAAGCCGAGCAGCGGCTGCCCTGGCTCGCCCTCGACCACCAGCGCATAGACCGCGGGTGCTGCCCCGAAGAGCGCTTGCTGGAATTGATCCTCGCTTGCAATGGCAAGGTCCGCGGCTCGCTCGTAATCGGCGAGCTCGCGGACCATTGCGAGGATGTCGGCAACGTCGCCCGGCTGTGCCGGGCGGATGTTGCCGTGGCTCATGCGGCCTTGGTCTCCCAGAAGATCACGGAGATCTCGTCGATCTTCGCAAGGAGCTGGTCGGCAACGGCGACGTCGACCGTCCCCTTCGTGCCACCCGCACCGGCGAGCTTGGTCGCCTCATTGAAGAGGGAATTCAGCTGCGGGTACTTCTCGAAGTGTGGGGCCTTGAAGTAGTCGGTCCACAGGACCCATAGATGGTGCTTCACCAGGTCGGAGCGCTCCTCCTTGATGGTGACCGAGCGAGCGCGGAAGTCAGCGTCGTCCGATGCGTGGTACTTGGTCATGCAGGCCTTGACCGACTCAGCCTCGAGTCGTGCCTGGGCGGGGTCGTACACGCCGCAGGGCAGATCGCAGTGCGCATGGGCGGTCAGGCGGGGTGCGAACAGGCGGGTGAGCATGAGCGTCCTTTCGGCAGTCGAGATGGCTTGTTGGTCTGTATGCCGGACGCACAGCGCCCGGCTACATGAGCCTAGCCCAACCTTGTCGTATCGCTTGTTGACGGCGAAGGCGGGCGGTCAAGGTAAGGCCCGAATTCCTTGAGTTAGGTCGGGCCTGCGAATTCATTCGCTGAGTCACAGGTCGATTAAGGCGAGGAACGTGCCGCCGCGGGAGCCCGTGTCCCTGCGGTGGCCTGGTGTTCGTCTGTGATCACGTCTTTCACGCCCCGGCCATCGAGTTCCGGTTGTCGTCCAAATGTGAGTCTTCGTTCCGTCCACTTGTTAATTGGAGCCGCGTCGACTTGTTGGACTGCGGTACGCCCTATCGCCGACGCATCAGGGCTAGCGCCCGTCAAGAGCGTGGAGGATGTCCATTGAGGCGTACTTGCGACCGTAGTTCCTTCCAGTGATCTCGACCAGGAGGCCCATTGACTCTAGCCGCTTGAGCGCTGCGGCGGCTGGCGGGTAGGTCACGTTGTGCAGCGCCGCCGCCTGAGTCGCGTCGATGATGGGATATCCGACGAGGTCCTGAGCGATTTCTAGCACCACGCCTTTGGCTTTCGCGGCACGCAGTGCCTCAAGGATCCTGTCGCGAATCATGAGTGTCTGGTCGATGCGCTTCACGGCGTCCACGGCCTGGTGCTTGATTCCCTCCGCGAAGAACTGGATCCACGGGTCGAGGCGTCCGTCTCGACTAACCGCGAGGAGATGATCCTTGTACTCGTCCTTCCGTGGCTCCAGCCAAGGCGACAGGTTTAAAACGGGATGCTGCAACGCCCCCTCCTCGACGAGCTGAAGGACCACAATGAGGCGGCCAAGGCGCCCGTTGCCGTCGCTGAATGGGTGCAGTGTCTCGAACTGGTAGTGGCCGAGGGCGGCCTTCACCACGAGTGGAATGTCATCCTCGCGGTGGATCCACTTCTCCCAGTCGCTCACCCCGTCCCTCAATACGTCACCGTCAGGAGGTGGAACGAATCGCGAGGCCTCGATGCCCGCGATCCGCTCACCGATGAACACCTGCTTCGCACGAAGCCCGCCGGAATCGAAAGAATCCCCCCGAGTGCCCTTTACCAGGATTTGCTGCAGCTCAGCGATCACGGTCAGGCAGATCGGCTTGGCGGTGATGAGCTCGAGCCCCCGCCTCGCGGCAGCAACGTAGTTCAAGACCTCGCGCACATCGGCCGAGTAGCCAGTCGGTTCTTCGAGATCCGCCTCGAGAACCGTGGCTAAGGGCGCATACGTTCCCTCCAATGCGCTCGTGCTGACCGCCTCCCGCATCAGCATGGGCCGCACCAGCAGTCCAGGATTCGGCAGGCGACTGGTCGCTGCGTCAAGGCGACCCAGCTCACGCTCTGCCTCACTGACGAGTTTGTACGTACGCGGCTCGAGGTCGATGGTCGCCGGCAAAGGGGCTGGAACGAAGGCATAGTGCTGGAAGTCGCGGCCAAGAAATGCGTCATGGCCCTTGATCGGAACCAGGTGTCCAGTCGGGCTGCGGCGAAACGCCTCGATATCCTCAGCCGACTCCCAGTCCGATGAAACCCTTCACGAGATTCATAGGTTACCGGATTCGTCTATGAATTTCACCGGTGGATTTATAGGGACAGCCGCGCCCCTGTGGATAGTCCCGTCGACGTTGCAGCGCCTGATGCTACGTCCGCCAAGGAAGCCAGGTTCTCCGTGGATGTCGAGCGGCATTCAGCGCCTCGCCGAACCCTTGCTGTCTGCCGAGGTGACGGCCCCAGTTCCGAGTAGAAACCGTTGAGAGGAAAGGTTCCTGGCGCTGAAAGGCATCGCCGTTGTTGATGTTGGTGGCACGGGGCAGGATGGCTCGGTGCTTGGGCTGACGACGGTGTGCATTGCTGGAAGGTCGATGGAACCGTCAATGCGAAATGGTGACTGGTGGCTCGTTCGACGAGGATCAACCTGCGAGGCGGGCGCGGTAGCCCTGCTGCGCCACCC
>JAULZL010000251.1:326-6939 GCA_032117355.1 Candidatus Nanopelagicales bacterium | reverse complement strand
GACTTGCTGATCGTGAAGCGCGTCATACGAATCGATGATGGCGGAGTCTGGGTCGAGGGTGATAATCCGGCAGGCAGTAAGGACTCCCGTGACTTTGGCCTCGTTCCCGGTGAGTGCATCGTGGGGCGGTTGATATTCAGGTACCGGAGAGGACCTCGCGGGCACGGGTGATGAAGGCGTCGATGTCAGCCTCGGTGGTGTCCCATGAGCAGACCCAGCGAACCTCGTTGGCGCTCGCATCCCAGACATAGAACGGTGTGTGCTCCTGCAGCGGTGCGATTGCTGGAGAGGGGAGGATCGCGAAGACTGCATTGGCCTGTACCGGCTGGGTGATGCGAACTCCCGGCAGGGTGGCGGCAGCCGCGGCGAGCCGCTGAGCCATTGCGTTGGCATGGGACGCGTTCCGGTGCCAGAGGTCGCCTTCGAGCAGGGATATGAACTGTGCCGAAGTGAAGCGCATCTTGCTGGATAACTGCATGTACTGCTTTCGGATGAAGCCGAGGGAGTCGCTGACCCCGAGGTCCGGGTTCAGCACGACCACAGCCTCTGCCGCGATAGCGCCATTCTTCGTGCCACCGAAGGACAGCAGATCCACCCCGGCGTCGGTGGTCAGTGCGCGCAACGTCACTCCCTGGGCCGCCGTGGCATTCGAAATCCGTGCTCCGTCCATGTATAGGAGAAGATCGCGGCCGTGCGCCTCATCAGCCAGGGCGCGGACCTCAGCCGGGGTGTAGGCCGTCCCGTATTCGGTGGACTGGGTGATGAGCACCACCCGTGGCTGGCTCTGATGAACGTCGCCGACGCGCCACTGGACGCTGCGCAGGAGGTCGGGCGTGAGTTTCCCGTCTGGGGTCGGGACGTCGATGACCTTGGATCCGAGCAGCTTCTCTGGCGCCCCGCCCTCGTCGACGTTGATGTGCGCGGTCGATGCGCAGATGACTGATTGCCAGGTTCGCAGCAAGGATTGGAGCCCAATTACATTGGCGCCGGTGCCATTGAAGACCATGTGTACCTCGGCCTGCTCGCCGAAGTGCCGCCTGAAGATCTGGACGGCCTCGGCCGTCGTCGGGTCGTTGCCGTAGGCGGGCGAGTGCTCGCGGTTGACTTCGAGCATCGCGGCCATGACCTCGGGGTGTGCACCTGCGTAGTTGTCACTGGCCAGGGATCGCATCCGCGGACCATAGCAATGGCTAGGCTCACCGGATGTTCGCTGTTTACGCACATGGCATCAACCGTGACGATCCGCTGTCCTGCCTTACGGTCGGCGAGATCGAAGATCCAGCCACGCCGCCGGAGTGGGTGACCGTCCGCGTCCGGGCCGGCAGCCTCAACCACCACGACCTCTGGGCCCTCAAGGGCCAGGCCCTCACGGCTGACCGGGTGCCGATGATCCTCGGCACGGATGCCGCCGGCGTCACCGACGACGGGCGCGAGGTCATCGTGCATGCAGTCATCGGTGACAGTGCAGCCCTCGGTGACGAGACTCTGGACCCCCGGCGCTCCCTACTCAGTGAGATCTACCCGGGGGCGCTGGCTGAGTATGTGCGTGTCCCGGCTCGGAATCTCGTCGACAAGCCGGCGGAGCTCACCTTCGAGGAGGCCGCCTGCTTGCCAACCGCGTGGCTGACCGCGTACCGGATGATCCAGGTCAAGTCCGACACCTCACCCGGTGACACCCTGCTCGTTCAAGGCGCCGCCGGAGGGGTTGCGACCGCGCTGGTTGCGCTGGGTAGGGCCCTCGGCCGTCGCGTTTGGGTGACGTCACGATCACCTGAAAAGCGCGATTGGGCGCTATCGATCGGAGCGGATGCCGCATTCGAATCCGGTGCGCGGTTGCCGGAGAAGGTCGATGCGGTGATGGAGACCGTGGGCGAGGCCACCTGGGACCACTCCCTGAAGTCCCTTCGCCCCGGCGGACGAATCGTTATCTCGGGTGCGACGTCGGGGGCCAACCCACCGGCGGACCTCAACCGCGTCTTCTTCCTTCAGCTAAGTGTCGTCGGATCGACCATGGGCACCAGGGACGAGCTTGTCGAGCTCACCGACCTGCTGGTGCGGACGGGAATCAGGCCGGTCATCGACCGGGCCCTGCCGATGACCTCGGCTGCCGAAGCATTCGCGGCAATGGACTCCGGCGAGGTACACGGCAAGCTCGTCCTAACCCGGGATCTTCCAGCCTGACCTACGGCCTGACGGATCCACTTCCGGCTGCCCCGATGGCCGACGCATCGACTGCTCGGCCGAGGACAGCAGACCTCGTCAGTCCTCGTCCAGATCGTCATCGAGCCGAGAAAGCCAGGTGGCCAGCCGCTCGATGGGCGTCTCGAACTCGGGGTTCAGATCGACGAACTCGCGAAGTCTCTCTGCCAGCCAGTCAATGGTGATGTCCTCCTCGCCACGGCGATTGCGGAGTTCCTCGATCCCTCGGTCAGTGAAGTACACGGCTAGTCCCGGGGGGCGAAGGCCTGCTCGACGATGAGTCGCTGCTCCTCCTCATGCCGGTGATGGGCACCGACAGCGGGTGAGCTCGAGGCTGGGCGGCTGATGACGGTGAGGGGGCGGCCGATGATCGCGGGCAGGTTCATCGCCATGAAACTCCAGCCCCCTTGGTTCGCCGGCTCCTCCTGCACCCAGCGCACAACCGCTCCCGGCATGTCGGCCAGCGCAGCGGGCAGGGTCCTGATGGGAAGCGGGTAGAGGCGCTCGAGGCGAATGATGGCGATGTCCTTGCGATTTTCAGCAGCCCGCTTAGCGGCGAGGTCGTAGTAGACCTTCCCACTGCACAACAGGACAGTGGTGACCTGCGACGGGTCAACGGACTCGTCGGGGATAACGGCGCGGAAGTGTCCGCTCGTGAAGTCCTCCTTGCGGGAAACCGCATGCTTGGCCCGCAGCAGTGACTTGGGAGTGAACACGATCAGTGGGCGAACCAGTTCGCTCAGGACCTGCCAGCGAAGCAGGTGGAAGTAGGACGCCGGGGTCGATGGCATCGCCACGGTCATGTTGTCCTGGGCGCACAGTTGCAGGTACCGCTCGATCCGGGCGGACGAGTGATCCGGCCCCTGACCCTCATAGCCGTGGGGGAGGAGCAGGGTCACATCGGAGCGTTGCCCCCACTTCTGCTCGCCCGATGAGATGAACTCGTCGATGATCGTTTGCGCGCCGTCGGCGAAGTCGCCGAACTGGGCTTCCCACATCACCAGTGCATCCGGCCGGGCAACGGAGTAGCCGTACTCGAAGCCCATGGCTGCGAACTCACTGAGCAGGGAGTCGTAGACGTACAACTTGCCGCCATCGCGGTAGCACTTCTTCAGTGGCTTGTACTGCCAGCCGGTCTCCTTGTCCACGATCACCATGTGACGATGGCCGAAGGTGCCGCGTCGTGAGTCCTGCCCGGCAAGTCGGACGGTTCGTCCCTCCATAAGCAGTGAGCCCACCGCTAGGGCCTCGCCCATTCCCCAGTCGATGGCATCGTCCGCGACCATCTGGGCCCGCCGCAGTAATTGCGGCTGTAGCCGAGGGTGCACCGTGAAGTCCTCGGGCATGTTGAGCTGCGAGTCGATGACGGTGTCGATCTGCTCCTGGCTGATCGCGGTGGGGACGTCAGCGGCTGGGCTCTGCAGGGTCAGCTGGCGCTGACCGGTCTCGATGATGTCCTGCTTGGAGTCGCTGAAGTGCTCGTCCGTGGAGTGGGTTTCCTGGAAGATCCGCTCGAGTTGATCCTGGAAGTGCTTGAGGGCCTCCTCAGCCTCTTCCACGGTGATGTCACCCCGGCCGATGAGGGACTCGGTGTAGTGCTTTCGCACGGAGCGCTTGCCGTCGATGATGGCGTACATCAGGGGCTGGGTGAGCGACGGATCGTCCGCCTCATTGTGGCCGCGTCGTCGGTAGCAGACCAGGTCGATCACGACGTCCTTGTTGAATTCCTGCCGGTACTCGAAGGCCAGCCGGGCTACCCGAACGACCGCCTCGGGATCGTCACCGTTCACGTGGAAGATCGGTGCCTGGACCATGCGGGCAACATCGGTGGAGTAGACGGATGATCGGCTGTACTTCGGGCTGGTCGTGAAACCGACCTGGTTGTTGACCACGACGTGGATGGTCCCGCCAGTGCGGTAGCCCTGCAGTTGGGACAGGTGCAGGGTCTCGGCCACGACCCCTTGGCCGGCGAAGGCAGCATCGCCGTGCATTAGGACGGGCAGGATGTCGAAGCGGTTCTCCTCCGGCAATACGTCCTGCTTAGCGCGGACGATGCCCTCGAGGACGGGATTCACCGCCTCCAGGTGCGAGGGGTTGGCTGCCAGGTAGACCGCGGTCGTCGCGCCACCCTGCGAGGTGTAGGTGCCGGTCGTTCCCAGGTGGTACTTCACGTCGCCGGACCCGTGTACGGACTCCTCCCCGTAGTGGCCCTCGAACTCGCGAAACACCTGCCCGTACGACTTGCCGGCGATGTTCGTCAGGACGTTCAACCGCCCGCGATGGGGCATGCCGATGGCGACCTCGAGCAGGCCCGAATCGGCGGCACTATCGAGGATGGCATCCAGCATCGGGATGAGGGACTCGCCACCCTCCAGGGAGAAGCGTTTCTGGCCGACGTACTTGGTCTGCAGGAAGGACTCCAGCGCCTCGGCCTCGTTTAGCTTGCGCAGGATGCGCAACTGCTCCTCGCGGTCGGGCTTCTCGTGCGGGATCTCGACCCGAGCCTGAATCCACGACCTTTGCTGCGGGTCCTGAATGTGCATGTACTCGATGCCGGTGGTTCGCGTATAGGAATTGCGAAGCACGCCAAGGATGTCGCGCAACCTCATCAGTGCCTTGCCGCCGAACCCGCCGGTGGCGAATTCGCGATCGAGATCCCACAGGGTCAGCGAGTGAGTGAGGACGTCGAGGTCCGGGTGCATCCGCTGCTGGTACTCAAGCGGGTCGGTGTCGGCCATCAGGTGCCCGCGGACACGGTAGGCGTGGATGATCTCCTGGACGCGAACGGTCTTGTCGAGATCCGTTTCATGGCTTGACGAGATATCCCGGGCCCAGCGGACGGGCTCATAGGGAATGCGCAGTGAGCGGAAGATCTCCTCGTAGAAGTCGTCGGCTCCCAGAAGCAGTTGGTGGATGCGCTTGAGGAACTCGCCCGACTGCGCTCCCTGGATGACCCGGTGGTCATATGTGGACGTCAGCGTCAGGATCTTGGAAACCGCATTGCGTGCGATGGACTCGAGCGAGGCACCCTCCCACTCGGCCGGGTAGTCCAGGGAGCCGACCCCGACGATGCAGCCCTGGCCCTGCATGAGGCGCGGCACGGAGTGGTTGGTGCCGATCGTCCCGGGATTCGTGAGCGAAATCGTGGTATCGGCGAAGTCATCGACGACCAGCTTGGCCGAACGGGCCTTGCGCACCATGTCCTCGTACGAAGCCCAGAAGTGGGCGAAGTCCATCGCCTGGGTGCCCTTGATGTTCGGGACTAGGAGTTGACGGGTGCCGTCCGGCTTTGCCAAGTCGATCGCGAGTCCGAGGTTCACCTGATGGTGATGAACCACGGCGGGCTTGCCGTCGATCGTCGTGAAGGCGTTGTTCATGGCCGGGTGGTCGGCGACTGCCCTGACGACGGCCCAGCCGATGAGGTGGGTGAAGGAGACCTTGCCCCCGCGGCCACGTGCCAGGTGGTTGTTGATGACCACCCGGTTGTCCATCAGGAGCTTGGCGGGAACCGCGCGAACACTTGTCGCGGTTGGGACCGCGAGGCTCTCCTCCATATTGCCGACGACTCGCGCCGCCGGGCCCTTCAGCACAACACCGTCGGGTGCTGGCTGGCCTGCCGGTGGTGTGCTCGGCACTGTCGCTGGCTGCTCGCCGCTGGACGTGACCGCTGGAGTCACGCTTGTGGGTGCGGCAGGACGCGCAGCCGCGACCGGGGAGTGATCAGCGGGCGAGTAGCCCTCGAAGAATTCCCACCAGGCTGGATCCACGCTGGTGCGATCGCGCAGGAACTGCTCGTAGATCTCGTCTACCAGCCACTCGTTGGGCCCGAAGGCAGCCAGCCTGCTGTCGTCCGTTGACACGTGGGTCCTCTCGCAATGCTCGGCGCTGCGGTTGCCGTGCAACAGTAACGCGCCACCATTAGGGGCTCGAACGAGTGATCGTCGAAGAATGGCAGGGGTTTATCCATGAACGAGCAGGCTCAACCCAATCAGCGGATTGATGGCCAGGTTGCCGTCGTGACGGGAGGATCCCGCGGGATCGGTTTCGCGGCAGCCCAGGAGCTTGGCCGGCTTGGAGCGTCCCTCGTCCTCATTGGCCGCGATGGACCCCGTAGCGAGGAGGCGGCGCGAACCTTGCGCTCGGAGGGAATCGATGCGGTGGGACATGGCTGCGATGTTTCCCGGGCGAGCGAGTTGCAGGGCCTGGTCCAGGAGCTCGGGCCCCTGGCGAGCGCGGACATCCTGGTGGTTTCGGCGGGTGTCATGAGCGAACGGATGGCCAAGACCCTGCGCACCACCCCGGAGGAATGGGATCGGGTGATGGGTATCAACCTCAACGGGGCCTTCTACGCCATGTCGGCCTTCGTCCCCGGGATGGCCGAGCGCCGACGCGGCCGGGTCATCACCGTGTCTGC
>JAULZL010000251.1:0-316 GCA_032117355.1 Candidatus Nanopelagicales bacterium | reverse complement strand
GGGGTGCTTGTCGATGCGATGTGCCCTAACCACTGCCGTACGGATATGGGCGGACCTGAGGCGCCCCGCTCGGCGCAGGAGGGAGCCGACACGATCGTTTGGCTGGCCACCAGGACCGACCGGGATACCGCTGGAAAGGTGGCGCCAACGGGGCTGCTGTGGGAGGACCGCGAGGTCATTCCCTGGTAAGGCAGCGTCGAACTTCGGGCCGGGGCGTCAGGTGATGTCGCGACGCAGGGTCGTGACGGACGCAATCGCCCCGAAGATCACTGCGTAGCCAAGGAGGAGCAGGGCACCCTGGCCCTGGGTCAAGACT
>JAULZL010000250.1:0-3373 GCA_032117355.1 Candidatus Nanopelagicales bacterium | reverse complement strand
CATCGAGCAGGCCCTGTTGTCGCAGACCGAGGCTGACGCGATCGGAACGGAGACAACGGACCCGAAGATCCGCTTCGTCGGAAGGGACGAGCGCGGAGAGGAGATCGAGATGGTGGCCGTCGTCCTGCCGGGGCTGCTCTTGATCATTCACGCCATGCCCACCCGCTACCGAAGGAAGCCGTCATGAGCCGTCAGGGCAAGCCGGCCTACAAGATCACGGGCCCGGAGATCGACCTTGAGGCGGAGGTAATCCTCGACAGCAAGGGCCGCCGGGTCGATCAGACGTACGTGGACAGGGCTCTCGCCGAGGTCGAGGAGGACCTAGCCAGACGAGCTGGCCGTCCCTCCCTCACGGGTAAGAGCGAGCACTCACCGCATGTGTCCTTTCGCATCACGCCGGAGTTGAAGGCTCGTGCCGAGCAGACCGCGATGGAACAGGGCACCACGGTGTCGCAGCTGGCGCGTGAGGCCTTCGAACGCTTCCTCGCGTCGTAGGGAAGTTAGGCCAGATGCGACGTCGTCACGCCGTGACCGCGTCGAGTGGGGGAGGCTGCGCCACATGGCCAACACCGCGTGGTCGTGGCCTTGGACGCCGAGCTGGGCGGGTTCACCCGCCGTGGGGCGGTCCACGCACCGGGCAACGCGGTCTGTGACGTGGCGGTGATACTGGCCGCTGGGGGCTAGTGCCCGGCGGCCGGGGGACTCGACCGAGCGATAGCTCCATGACCGTGCCTGCCATGACAGCTGGCGAGGAACGAACCGACGAAGCATCACGTGCATTGGCGAAAGGGCAGAGGATAGGGCAGAAGTGCTTTCGCGTGTTTCCTGGGCGCGTTGGCCTTCGCAGAAGATCATGCGCTGCACGGGATTTTGAGGTGGCCAGGGGCGAGGTCGACCGCTGACCTTGCGATTGTCAGACCCTCCGCCTCTAAGAATCCACTTTCAGGAATCGTTGGTATTTAGGGGTTTTCGCGCACCCAGACCCACTGAGAATCACCCAGACTCACCAAGATGGGGCAGAGATGATGGGTTCGCCGCAGGGCCGGCGGCACTCCCCGCCCAGGGCGTTCACACCCGTGAGGGGGTTCGACACCAAAAAACCAGGAAAATCTTCACGGAAGAATCAACTGGAGTTGGTGTGTCGCAATACTCGACATGGTATAACCAGTAAATGCCTATGCCCACAATTATTCGGTACTACGCTGTCCTTGTGGGTGGGATCAGTGCGACTGGCCGAAAAGAGCTTGCGCTCGTGCTGGGGGGTCGGCGCTTTGTGACGCCGGCGGACGTGGCGGCAGAGTTGCACATTGACTCCCCGGCTGCGACGCAGCGGCTGGCACGTTGGGCCCGAGACGGCTGGGTGCGGCGAGTTCGTCGCGGGCTGTACATCGGTGTCCCTGTCGAAGCATCCAACCCTCGCGCTTGGTCTGACGATGCCCTGGTGATCGCCGCGCGGGTCTGGGATCCCTGCTACTTCACGGGCTGGACGGCGGCCCGGCATTGGGCTCTAACCGAGCAAGTGTTCCGGACCACAGTGCTCAAGTCGTCTGCTCGAGTGCGTGAAACGTCGCCCAGCCTGCTCGACAACGACTACATGGTTGTCCACACCGATCCCGAAGCGCTGACCTGGGGACTCGTAAGCGAGTGGAACGATGGCGAGCGATTGCAGTTTGCTGATGCCGCTCGGACTGTTGTGGACATCTTGGACGCCCCAAGGCTCGGTGGCGGGATGCGCCATTCCTCCGAGATCCTCGCTAGCTTTCTCGACGAGCATGACCCCGCGCTCCTCATTGACGCCGCTGACCGCCTCGACAACGGCGCAGTCTTCAAGCGACTCGGCTATCTCGCCGAACAACTTGATCTCGACAATGGCGTCCTCATCTCGGCTTGTCTGGAAAGAGTGACGGCGGGCATCTCCGTGCTCGACCCGGCCGGGCCTCCCGGTGGACAGCGCGTCTCGCGCTGGGGGCTGCGTGTAAACGCGACAATCACTCGTGACGGCGCCTCGTGATTCCGCAACGGGAACTGGCCGCGCTGCGCGCGGAATGGTCCCTCGGACAAGACGTCATCGAGAAGGACTACGTGCTCGGGTGGCTGCTGTCGGGGATCGCTCAGAACGCCGAGCTCGCCAACACGTGGGTGTTCAAGGGCGGCACCTGCCTGCGCAAGTGCTACTACGAAACGTACCGATTCTCTGAGGACCTGGACTTCACGATCATCGAAGGAGGACCGGAGGAGCCGGCGGACCTCGTCCCGATATTCGAGGATGTCGCCACGTGGGTCCGGGACGCATCAGGCATCGAACTGGTCGTCGACGATCGCTCCTTCAAGCGCGCCCGCAACAAGCGCGGTGAGGCCACGACGCTTGGGAAGGTCGCATACCGGGGCCCGAACGGGAGTCCCACCATGCCGAAGGTGAAACTCGACCTCACCTCCGACGAGCTACTCGTTGCGCCGGCGGTCCTTCGCCCGATTGGACACCCCTACAGTGACGTGCTCCCGCAAGCGCGTGTGCTGAGCTACTCAATCGCCGAGCTGTTCGGTGAGAAGTTGCGGGCGCTGGCCGAGCGCTGTCGTCCGCGCGATCTCTACGACGTTGTCCACCTCCATCGGCACCCTGACCTCATAGGCCGCGCCGACCCTGTCGCACTCGCGCTTGAGCGCAAGTGCGAGTACGCGGGCATCGAGGTACCTTCCGCCGACACGATTCGCTCCTCTCCGTTCCGGACGGAGATCGAAGATGAGTGGGAGAACATGTTGGGGCACCAGCTGCCTCGGCCGCTTGTCCCATTCTCCGCGTTCTGGAGTGCCCTCGACGGAGTCTTCGGTTGGCTCGATGGATCTTCGCCAACCACCCAGCTTCCGCGCGCAAGCCTTGGGCAGCTTGATGCGTGGGAAGCACCGCAGGCCATTGCCTTATGGCACCAGAGGTTCCCTCTCGAGCTTCTTCGCTATGCCGGCGCCAACCGGCTTAGGGTCGAGATCGACTACCGCGCTGCACAGGGTCGTCAAGGGCCCCGGGTCGTGGAGCCGTACTCCCTCCGCAGGACGGCAGACGGACACCTGGTCCTCTTCGTCGTCAACGACCGCGGGCAACTGCACAGTTATCGCGTCGACCACATCGCGGGCATCCGTCCGACTGCGAGTACCTTCACACCCCGATTCAGAGTCGAGTTCTAGCAACCCCACAAGACAGAAGCCGGAAGGGCCGGTGAGTAGCTACGGGAGGCACGGATGTCGACGCCAAACCTGGTGGTCAACCTTGGAGATGCCAGCCGTCGGCGACTGCTCGTCACGTGGGCCAACTAGCAAGACGCATGGCTGCGAGCCTTGGTTGCCGAAACCATCCTGTCGCGACAGGAAGTGGAGGACG
>JAULZL010000249.1:0-16719 GCA_032117355.1 Candidatus Nanopelagicales bacterium | reverse complement strand
CTGGGGATGATCTGGTACGTGGCGTCGTTGTAGCCGACCGGCAGGTAACCGGCGTAGCGAAACTCCAGGCCGGACGCGGCCCCCCACCTCGAGAAATCCTTCCGCATCTGCCGGATGGCAATGGAGCTCTCGGCACTCGTCAGCCTTGAGGTGTCGACACTCCAGGTGACCGGAGTGTCGCAATCGGCCCAGCCACTTCCCACCAACTGCGGTTGGCCCTCGAAGAAGGACGGGACGGGCGTGACCGCGTAGCTGGTCACAGCGACCAGGGACAACACCACGGCGGACGCCACCACCACGGCCGAAGGCCAGGCTGGACGAAGTCTCCTTCTCTCCCCCAGCCGGCGATCCCCCTGCCGGCGATCAGGCAACTGGAAGGACTGACGCAGTCGACGGCGCTGCACTCGGCGCCGATCCGGGATGCGCTGGAAGGCCCGCCGATACGGCTTGCGAAACTCACGCCAGGCGAGCAGGCCGGTGATGCCCAGGCCGTAGCCAAGAATCAGGATCAGGACGACCCAGTACCACGTCATGGAAGCATCACCTGCTCGCCCATTCAGGTTGGGTACGGACCGCCAAACTCGACCGAGACTCCAGGCTAGGCACGAACACGGGATGTAGTGGACCGGCGAGGGCATGGCGACCGGCCAAGGCCCGGGCAATGCCGCGCGCTGGTTAGGCTCAGGGCCGTGTCAAAGGTGCTCTCCAGTCTCCCCATCGGCCAACGCGTTGGCATCGCCTTCTCCGGAGGACTGGACACCTCGGTGGCCGTCGCCTGGATGCGTAATCAGGGAGCCTTCCCGTGCACCTATACCGCTGACCTTGGCCAGTACGACGAGCCCGACATGGAGTCAATTCCCGGACGGGCGATCCAGTACGGCGCCGAACTTTCCCGCCTCGTCGACTGCCGGGCCGCGCTCGTAGAAGAGGGACTTGCAGCCCTGGCATGTGGTGCCTTCCACATTCGCTCCGGGAGCAAGCAGTACTTCAACACGACCCCACTGGGCCGGGCCGTCACCGGAACCCTGCTGGTGCGCGCAATGCTCAAGGACGAAGTCTCCATCTGGGGCGATGGGTCTACCTACAAAGGCAATGACATCGAGCGGTTCTACCGATACGGGCTGCTCGCCAATCCCCGACTACGCATCTACAAGCCCTGGCTGGACGCAGACTTCGTCAACGAGCTCGGCGGGCGTACCGAGATGTCCCGCTGGCTCACTGCCCACGGACTGCCCTATCGGGATAGCGTCGAGAAGGCCTACTCAACGGACGCGAACATCTGGGGCGCCACTCACGAGGCCAAGAGACTCGAGCACCTCGACGAGTCGATCGAGATCGTCGATCCGATCATGGGGGTTCGATTCTGGGATCCCGCGGTGGTCATCGAATCCGAGGACGTCACCATCCGGTTTGCCCAGGGCCGCCCCGTCGAGATCAATGGTTGTGGCTTCGACTCGGCAGTCGACCTCGTCCGGCAGGCCAATGAGATCGGCGGCAGGCACGGCCTTGGCATGGCCGACCAGATCGAGAATCGGATTATCGAGGCAAAGAGCCGGGGTATCTACGAGGCCCCGGGGATGGCCCTGCTGTTCATCGCATACGAGCGACTGCTGACAGCAATCCACAACGAGGACACCATCGCCTCGTACCACGCTGAGGGCCGACGACTGGGCCGACTGCTATACGAGGGCCGCTGGCTCGATCCGCAGGCCCTGATGCTGCGCGAATCACTGCAGAGATGGGTTGCCTCGGCAGTGACCGGGGAAGTGACACTTCGGCTGCGTCGTGGGGACGACTATTCGATCATCGACACACGTGGTCCGGACTTGAGCTATCACCCGGATCGACTTTCGATGGAGCGGACCGAGGATGCAGCCTTCGGCCCGGTCGATCGCATCGGCCAACTGACAATGCGCAACCTCGACATCGCCGATACGCGGGCAAAGCTTGAAATGTACGCCGCGCAGGGCCTCCTGCACGCCGCTCATTCGACCCTGGTCGGCGAGCTGCAGGCAGGTGGCGCAAGTGACATTGCCACGACGGGCCAGGCCGAGGAGTCCGAGGCCGAGGAGGCCCTCGATCGCGCCGCACTGGAGGCTGGAACGGACTAGCCCGGGCTTCGCGCCGCGAGGTGGTCCACCATTCCGCGCAAGGAGCGCACCGTCCGATAGTCCGACTCGGGGATCTCGACCCCCGTGCGCGTGGCGATTGCCTCGACCAGCGAGAGGAAGTCCACTGAATCGAGGTCGAAGGCCGTGCGCATGTCCTCCTCGGGGTCGAGCACGGCGAGGTCGGCATCGGGCGCGATATCGCGCAGCGCATCGCGAAGTACGGCCTGGGCCTGGTCTGGGTTCACAGCATCTCCGGGTTCATGCGTGCCTGCGGGTTCATGGGTGCTTCTAAGTTCACAAATTCTCGGGCGCCTGGAGAGCAGCCTCGATGGCCGCGAGCGCCTGGCCACCGCGATGGCCATCACTGACCCGATGGTCTGCCGCCAGAGTGACGGTCACGACGGGCCGCACCGTGAGCATCCCGTCCACGGCCCACGGTCGCTCGGCAATCCGACCGAATCCGATGACCGCGACCTGAGGCGGGTAGATAACGCCGAGGACGGACTCGACTCCCTGCTCGCCCAAGTTCGTTACCGTCACCGTCGCATCGGACATCTCGGATGCCTTGAGCCGTCCACCGCGCGCCCTGGTAACAAGATCCTTCATCCGCGTCATCAACTCGGCGAGCGGCAGGTCATCAGCATCAAGCAGGGCTGGCGCAATGAGTCCGCCACCGCGCAGGGAAACTGCGACGCCCAGGTGCACCCGCGCAG
Organism: Candidatus Nanopelagicales bacterium; assembly: GCA_032117355.1. GTDB lineage: Bacteria > Actinomycetota > Actinomycetes > S36-B12 > S36-B12 > REEB460. The sequence continues at coordinate 13,895 of JAULZL010000249.1, read as the reverse complement.
AAGCGGTGAAACTGCCATCAACGCAGAACCCATTGATCTCAGGGACGCTGCGGGCCGCACGCGCAGCCGCCTTCAACAGCAGGGCGGCGGGCAGGATGCGCTCGGCCACCGGACGACGGGAATTCTCCGCCTGCAGCCACGCCAGTGCGAGGTGCAGGTCGACGGCCTGCTGGCAGTAGTAGTGCGGGATCTCCCGCTTCGACCGGGCCATGAGGGATGCGATCGCCTGGCGCATTGCGGCTTCATCCCGCTTGGGCGCTTGCCTCGGCTCCCTTGTTGGGCGCTCAGCCGGGGCCGGAGGAACTGTCACGGTTGCTGTGCTCGCTGCCGCGGCGATCTCGGCGGCGCGGGCGTCGACGTCTCCCACCCCGATGACACCATCCCTGCGGGCTGGCTGGACGTAGCCGAGGTCAATGCCGAGTTCCGCCGCCCGTCTACGGGCCAGTGGTGATGCATGTGGCCTTCCTACGACCACCTTCTCTGCCGCGGGTGACTCGACTGCCGGCGCCGTGACCTTGGGAGCCTCAGCTGCCGGCGATTGCGCCTCCGGCGATGGCGCTAATGGCGATTGCGCCTCCGGCGCGCGAACGTCCCGGTGAAGGCCGCCATCGGAGATTCGGGCGATTGGCGTTCCAACCGCCACCGTTGCTCCCGGTGCCACCAGGAGTTCCTCGACCTGACCGTCCTCGAAGACCTCGATGTCGATGGCCGACTTCGAGGTATCGACGGTGGCAATGATGTCCCCTCGATGGACGGCATCACCCGGATGGACGTGCCACTCGAGCAGCGTCCCCTCCGACATGTCCGCCCCCAGGGATGGCATCCGGAAGTCACCCATGGACGCCCACCGCCTGTCGCGCCGCGTCCACGATTCGCTGACAACCGGGAAGGGCCGCCTGCTCCAGGTGCTTGGCGTACGGGATGGGCACCTCGACCGTGGCTACCCGGCCAATCGGCGCATCGAGGTCGTAGAAGCAGTTCTCCGAAACTCGCGCGGCCATCTCGGCCGTCAGTCCGACACTTCGCCACCCCTCGTCCACGGCAATCGCGCGATGGGTACGGCACACGGATTCGTAGACGGTCTCGTCATCCATCGGACGCAGAACCCGAAGGTCGATCACCTCGGCCGAGATGCCCTCCGCAGCCAGGGCCTCCGCTGCGGACAGGCAGGTCGGCAGGCTGCCGCCGTAGGTGATGAGGGTGACGTCCGTGCCGGGTCGACGCACCGCGGCGCTGTGGATGTCGACCACCCCCGCGTCTGAGGGAAGCTCGCCTTCGAGGTTGTAGAGGGTTCCGTGCTCGAAGATCACGACCGGGTCGGGATCCTCCAGGGCCGTCCACAGCATCCCGCGCGCATCGGCCAGCGTTGCCGGCGCGAGTACGCGAAGTCCCGGGATGTGCGCGTAGAAGCACTCGAGGGAGTGCGAATGCTGTGCTGCCAACTGACGCCCCGCTCCCGTCGTCATCCTGATCACCAGCGGGACGTTGAACTGGCCGCCACTCATATGGAGGATCGAGGCCGCCGAGTTGAGGATCTGGTCAAGAGCAAGCAGCGAGAAATTGACAGTCATGATCTCCACGATCGGACGCATCCCGCCCAGTGCCGCACCGATCCCGGCTCCAACGAACCCTGCTTCCGACAGCGGGGTATCCCGAATCCGCGACTCCCCGAACTCCTCCAGCAGGCCAAGGCTGACGGCAAACGCACCGCCGTATCGACCGACATCCTCACCCATCAGGAAGACACGATCATCGCGGGTGAGTGCGTCCCGGATCGACTCGCGAATCGCATCCCGATAGGTCGTCATGCCCTGGCCGGGGTCAGCACGAAGGTCGTCAAGTCCTCCACCGACTCCAGTGATCCCGCGTCCGCGTAGGCAACCGCGTCGTCGACCTCCGTGCACACCGACGCGTCAATCGATGCGAGGTCCTCCCACGTCGCCACGCCTGACTCATGGATCAGCTGTCCGCACAGAAGGAGCGGGTCGCGCTCCTTCCAGTGGTCGATCTCAGACTTGTCCCGATATCGATCAGGGTCGTACATCGAGTGAGCACGGAATCGGAAGGTTGCCGCCTCCAGGAATACCGGGCCACCGCCGCCACGAATGATGGCAATCGCCCGGCGTGCGGCCTCCCAGACGGCCGTCACGTCCATGCCATCGCACGTCCAGGCAGGAATCTCGTAGGCGGCAGCCTTGACCGCCAGGTTCACCTGGGACTGCGACCGGTCCAGCGCGGTGCCCATCGCATAGTGGTTGTTCTCGCAGCAGAACAGCACGGGTAGCCGCCACAGCGCGGCCAAGTTCATCGCTTCGTGGAAGGCGCCCTCGGCCATGGCCCCCTCGCCGAAGAAGCATGCGGTGACCCGACGTCGGCCCTGCATCGAATCGGCCAGGGCCAGCCCTACCGCGAGTGGCAGGCCAGCCCCGACGATGGCGTTGCCGCCGTAGAAGCGGGTGGGGGCATGAAACAGGTGCATGGATCCGCCGCGCCCACGGCAGGCGCCCTCGAGCCGGCCGAACATCTCAGCCATGACCGCAGGCATTGGCACTCCACGCGCGAGGGCATGGCCGTGTTCACGGTAGGTGGCGACGACAGCGTCCTCCTCCGTGAGGTTCGCAAGCAATCCGGCAGCAACTGCCTCCTGCCCTATGTAGAGGTGGACGAAGCCGCGGATTCGCTCGGCGCTGTACAACTGCGCGCACCGCTCTTCAAAGCGGCGGATCCTGAGCATCTGCGCATACAGGTCGACCAGGCTCGGGGATGCGACCTCCACCGATCCGGTTTGCCCACGAGCCTTGCGTGTCACGCTGTTGCACCCAGGGTTGAGGTGTCGCCCTCGGGAAGTCCGAGTGCACGTGCCCGCAGCAGGCGGCGCATGATCTTCCCGCTCTGGGTGTGCGGCAAGCGTGGCTCGACTTCGATCTGACGAGGTGCAACGGCCGAGCCCAGTCTGGTCCGGGCGAAGGCGGAGATGTCCCGTCTCAACTCTTCACTCGCCTCGAACCCAGGTCCGAGGGTGACGAAGGCCCGAACGCTCTCCCCGAGAAGGGGATCAGGTACCCCAATCACGCCAGCCTCGACCACCGCCGGATGCTCCATCAGCACGCTTTCGACCTCGAAGGGGCCGATCAGGTGACCAGCCGACTTGATGACGTCATCCCCTCGGCCGACGAACCAGACGTAGCCATCCGCATCACGTCGAGCGAGGTCCCCGGAGAGGTACCAGCCACCGGCAAAGCAGGCCGCATATCTCTCCGGCGCGTTGAGATAGCCCCGCATCATGGAGGGCCAGGGCGTTCGGATGGCAATCTCACCCTGTGTCCCCGGCTCCTTGACGAACGACGGTGAGCCGTCCGGCAACAGGACCCGCTCACCATGCTCATCGCGCTCAACCAGGGCAATCTCGATCCCGGCAACCGGCTGCCCCATGGATCCGGGGCGCACCGCAGTCCGGGGCCCGTTGGCAATCATGATCGAGCCAGTCTCGGTCTGCCACCAGGTGTCATGGATCACCCGGTCCAGGTGCGTGCGCCCCCAGGTGATCACCTCGGGGTTCAGCGGCTCGCCCACACTTGCGACATGACGCAGTGCCGAAAGGTCACGGTGGTGCCATAACTCCGGGCCGGCCTTCATCAGCATTCGCAGGGCGGTGGGTGCGGTGTACCAGACCGAGACCGCGTGATCCTGGAGTATCGCGGCCCAGCGCCGCGCATCGAACTCGCTCTCGTCGACGATGCACGTCACGCCACAGGTCAGCGGGGCGATGAGACCGTAGGCCGTTCCGGTAACCCACCCTGGATCAGCCGTGCACCAGTAGACATCCCCCTCGCGAAGGCCGAGTACCGACCTGGCCGTTGCCTCGTGGTCGATGACGGCTTGGTGGGGAAGGATCGCCCCCTTCGGCGTACCCGTGGTGCCGCTGGTGAAATGCACGAAGGCTCGGTCCTGCGGATCACACGGCACAGCCGCGAAATCCGGTGAGGCCTCGCTCATGAGCGAATCCCAGGGGTACACCCCCGCGTCTTCGATCCCCTCCGACTTCGGCCCGATCAAGACGATGTGCCGAAGGTCGGGCAACGCATCACGGATCGGCCTCACCTTGGCGAGGTAGGCGGCAGCGGTGGCCACCAGGATCCGTCCTCGCCCCGCCGACAATCGCTGTCGTACCGGCTCCGGGCCGAATGCGGTGAAGATCGGCGCTACCGCGCAACCCGCCTTCAAGGCACCCAGCATCGCGATGTAGGACTCCGGCCGCCGACCGCCGAGCACGAAGACCACGTCTGCTGCCGTGGCTCCCAGGGTGCGGAGCACGGACCCAAACATCGACGACTGGATGGACAGGTCCAGGTAGGTGAGTGATCGGTCGGGCTGATCCTCAGAAAGAAACCTCATGGCAACCGTGGCACCGCGACCGTGGTTCACATGCCGGTCAACAGCCTCGTGGGCCATGTTCAGCCGACCCTCGGGGAGTCCATCGATCGATGGCGCCTTCCAGGTCGACGTCCCCGACACCACGACCTGACCTCCCGGGAGCCTGGACAACATGCCTACTCGGTCAGTTCAGCACGCCCCGGGGAGGATCGGTCGTACCAGCGCACGCATGGCCGGCCATTGGTTCGACTATGAACAGGCAGTCATGTCTTTTCGCGACGACGCGACCTGATGGTCAGGGCGGCGGCGGCGATGATCCCGAGCATGATGCCCAGCGCCGCGAGCCGTAGGGAGCCGAACTCGGCTCGACGATGGCTCGGTGGTGCCGCATCGACAACCGTCGAGGGGTCCAATCGAATGTCTGCAACCACCCCCGCATGATCGCTAGGCAAGCAGGCGCTCTCCGGCACGTCAACGCCCAGGGCTGCACCAGCCTCGGCCGCGAGTTGCTCCTGGCGCGGGTCATCGCATGTCCACGCATTCGATCCTTCAGGCCAGGTGTGCCCGACCAGCCGGGCTGAGGTTGCTGTCGCTCCTCGAGTGAAGACGTAGTCGAGTCGGTCGGTCAACCCGGCGTCGTTGCCATCCGCCCGGGCGAACGGCAGTCGCTGTGCATCCGGTCCAGCGAGGAGTGCATTGAACCCCCAGGTGAAATTGGTCGCAGCATCGGGCCCAGCGTCCTGGTAGCCCGCCGAACGCATGACCCAGTAGGCATTGCAGGTGCTGTCGGCCGTGTCCGCACTCACCTGAGCGGGCTGCGGCGAACACGTGGGGCTGATGACCGGCTGCTCCCCGGGGTTGTCCTTCGGATCGCGCGGATCACGTGGGTCGGAATTGAAGTCACCCATGACGATGAGCGGCATGGCCGTCCCGCCAAGGTCGTCCACCAACTGACGGGCCTGAATCGCCGAATTCGGAATGACATCGGCGTCGGACGCTGCCTCGAGATGGGTGGTGACGAAGCGAGCGGGAGTTCCCTGGATGGAAATATCAGCCCAGACATACCCGCGCTCGATCACGAGTAGGCCCGGGACGATTGGGTAGGCCTGGTCGTACTCCGTCGTGCCTGCCGCGAGGACCTCGCCAGCCAACCCCTCCCGCACGAGCAGAGCGTCCGCGATGGTGAAGCCGCAAGCCGCCTCGTCCGTCCCGAAGATCGGCTGGAAGACCGCCGGATCGCGGACCATGGTGAGGCCGGGTATCGGCCCGATCGCGAAGCCCTGGTTGACCGCCTCGCTCCCGTCATGCTCGGCCACGACGTAGGGATTCCCCGCATCCCGCGAGGCCTGGAGGAATTCCTGCAGGAAGTCGAACACCAACGTCTGCCCACCGAGCAGGCTTGGCTGGCAAAGCCATCGGGTCGCCTCTTGGATGCCAATCACATCCGGCCCACTGGAGGATGCCTCCGCAGCAAGCTGTGCGGCTCGACGGTTGATGTCGGTAGCCACCATCTGATCCCACATGAACTGCGCTGCGGCGGGGAAGTCCGGCAGCAGCGCCAGCGCCACGGACACGTCCGCACCGAGGTAGATGTTGCGAGTCATCACCGTGACCTGTGGCTCGGCTGCCCGGGCAACCCCCGAACCCACGGACGCAGTCAGCGCCAGCGCCAGCGCTCCAACAGCCATTCGAACGGCAACTCTCACATGCGCCTCCGGCAATCGTGGTCCAGTATCCAGGCAAAGCCAAGGATGATTCTGCCGCCCTGCTACCCGCTCGACTGCCCAATCCGTACCTTGCTGGGGCACACTCGATGCGAGGGATAAATCGAAAGGGCATGTGCGAGGACATGAACGAGGAGCAATCGCGCAGGATGGCGGACGGCCAGGGCTTTATCGCCGCCCTGGATCAAAGTGGTGGGAGTACGCCAAAGGCCCTGCGGCTGTACGGGTTGGACGAGACCGCCTACGCCAACGAGCAGCAGATGTTCGATCTGATCCACCAGATGCGGTCACGAATCATCATGAGTCCGTCCTTCAACAGCGACCGGATCCTGGGGGCGATCCTCTTCGAGATGACGATGGATCGCCAGATCGCCGGCCTTGGCTCAGCTGAGTACCTATGGCAGGTCAAAGGGGTCGTGCCCTTCGTCAAGGTCGACAAGGGACTGGCCGAGGAGAGCGATGGGGTGCAGTTGATGAAGCCGATCCCCGAGCTCGACTCGCTGCTCACCCGGGCAATCGGCCATGGGGTCTTCGGCACGAAGATGCGCTCAGTGATCAACCTCGCAAACCCCAGCGGCATTGACGCCGTCATCTCCCAGCAATTCGACATTGCCCAGCAGATCCTCTCGGCGGGCCTCGTCCCCATCATTGAGCCCGAGATCTCCATTCACAGCGCACAGAAGTCGCAAGCGGAGTCCATCATGAAGGAAGCCATCCTGAAGGGACTCGGGGCGCTCACCGGGTCCGACCAGATCATGCTGAAACTGACCCTGCCAGATCTCGATGACTTCTACTCGGACCTCATCGAACATCCGCGGGTGCTCAGGGTTGTTGCCCTATCGGGCGGCTACACGCGCGCCGAGGCAAACACGCGCTTGGCAAGAAACCACGGGCTTATTGCCAGCTTCTCCCGGGCCCTGACCGAGGGGCTGACTGCCCAGCAGGACGACGCAACCTTCGACGCAGCCCTGGACGCCTCCATCGAGTCCATATTCGAGGCATCCATCACCTGATGCGGCGCGGCGCTGGGTGTCAGTTTGCTGCGAGGAGGTGGGCCAAGGGGCCCGCAAATCGCCGGGCGTCATCACTCGGCCGAAGAGCCTGCAACTGCGGTCCAGCACCAGCACCGCAATGCTTCGTGAGGTACTCCTCTGCGATGCGATAAGCATGCAGCGCCTCCACCGGCCTGTTCGCGGCCATAAGCGCCTGGACAAGGAGGGCATGGCGGACCTCCCGCCGCGGTGCTCGCACCACCTCCTCCTTGGCCAGTGGCACAACCTCCGCAGCGGCGACCGGGGTAGTCGCCAGCATCAGCATGCAGCTCAGGGCCAACTCCCGAACCTGCTCATAGGTCTCGGCGAGTCGTTCGCGCCGGCCAATCAGGTCAGTGTCGAAGACATCCCGGTAGGGCACTCCATGCCAGAGTTCCCTCGCCCGATTGAAACACCCGAGCGCTCCCTTCGCATCGCCGATCTGCATCAACTCCCGACCCGAATCAGCGATCGACGCGAAGACTTCCGCATCGACGTTGGACGCAGGGATGTCCAAGGCGTAGGCGTCACCGTCGGTGATGATCGTGTCGGACCCCAGACTGCGGCGCAGCGCGGACACGTGACCCTGCAGGCAGTTGACCGCGTCGACCGGGGCCGCACCATCCCACATTGCATGGATCAACCGGTCTCGATCGATTGGCAGGCCGGGCCACCCGGCCAGCACCGTGCCGATCCGACAACTCATCCGAGGGATCTTGGGCGGGGTCGTTCCATCCACGATGCAACGAAATGGGCCGAGGACCATGACCTCCACCGAGCGGAACTTCCGAGTTCCTCGATTCACCGAAGTAGATGCCGCCACTGCACAACCTCCAGGATCCCCGCGATCAACCTGTCGACAGTGATCCTCAGGCTAGGTCCCACCTCGTTGATCACGACCGAAAAGTAGGGGTAACCCCCTCACCCAGCACCTATCCGGGTTCAACTCTTCCGGGTTCAACTTGCCGACATAGCGCTGCCGCGCGGCTTCGCCGGAAGTGCCAACGCACTGCCCGATGGTCGCCCACGATAGACCGGATGTGCGGGCGGCCACGACAGCTTCAATCAGGTGGCGCACGGCATTGCCGCGCACCAGTGCAGCCTGTTGCAGGCGCAATTCGGCGCGCGGTTCAATCTCGTGTGGTTCCTCCAGGGCATGGCTCTCGAACCGAGCCGCAAGTTGGTCCGTGTGCTGGAGGATGGCCTCAACACTGCGTGGCATGGCTACTCCCCCGACAGTTTCTTGGGTCACCATTAAGCCGCCAGGATCCTTGAAAGTCTTGTATGAACGAACAACGAGACGCCGTGGCGAATGCGGAGTTATCCCGGCATCACTCACTCGCGCTCTCGGTAGTGCCGAAGTCAAGAGATCGCGAGCGACGCGGTGAGCACGGTCGAGCCATCAATGCGCTCGCGCATCCATCGAATGCAGACCTCGTCAAGCATGCGACTGCCCAACCCCGGCACGCCGTCCGGCTTGCCGGACACCCCATCATCACGGCATCGCAGAACGAGGGCGCCTTCGGCCGCGGAGATGTCCAAGTGGATCGCACGGGATTGGCCATGGCGAATGGCGTTGCCAACCGCCTCACGGGCAATCTCCACGACGCATTCGGCCAGCGATTGGCTCTGCAAGATAGCGATGTCAGCCTCCTCCGCCACGGACCAGGTGATCTCGCACTCCCCCTCCCACAGGGAGGCAATGTCCTCGAGGGACCTCTGCACCGACACGGTCGAGGTCGAATCGAGGTCCAGTCGTTCGAAGGCGCTGTCGATTTCCCTTCGAATCGCCGCGATCAACTCGGGATCAGGCGTACCTGCGCCAGCAAGCCGCATTCCCGCCGCGTGCAGGGCCCCTTGGATTGGACCATGCATCACGTATCCCAGTCGATGCTGTATCGCCCAGCAGTTCTGCCGAAGAGTGCTGATGGAAACGGCGAGCCGATGAACTGTTTCACGCAGTTCCCGCTCGGTGTTCGCTCGGCCAAGGTTCACGGCCTGGTAGGCGAAGGACACGGCGCCTATGACGGCTCCGACCCAAGCGGCCGAGTACTGCAGTCCCGCAACAGGTAGGACGTGTCCATAGGCGAGAAACCAGACTGTCCCAAACGCAATCCCGGCTGGAAGGGGGACAGTGACAAGTGCCACGACCGGCAGCCGAGCGATCCGCTCAGCAAGAAGCCAACGGAAGACGAGGAGTCCCACGACCATCGTGGTGCTCAGTCCTAGGACGAAGGACAGGCCCTGAATCGGGGCGAGGTACCTCACGGCCGCCGTCAGTGCACTTCCAAAGATGAGGAGGCCACCTAGCCAGGGCAGGATCGCCGAGTCAATGGGCATAGTGCGCGGCAACGTCCAGCGACGACTGGCTCGTTCAGGCTCACCCGGCTCAAGGGGAAGCGCCAACTCAGTTCCTGCATTGAGCCGGTAGCTGAGGGGTCTCAGACCGTCCTCGACCACCGCGGTGAGAGTGGAGATGCTCGACGCGATGTCGGCACCGCGGGAAATCGAGTCGAGTGCATCGTCGATCTCCTTGACCCGAGGGAGAATCGCTATCCGGACCTGCTCGATGAAGTCACCCTTGATCTGCTCAAGGCGAGCCAGCATCGACTCATCGAGATCGACCAGGCGCAGTCGCTGCTGCTCCAAGCCATCCAAGAGCGCTGAATGCTCGCGCCAGGCGTTCACGACCAAGGCAATGATGACGATGAACGCAGCCTGAACGAAGATGGCACCTACGATGCGGTATCGGAACTCACCCGAGGTGCCGTCAGACAAGCCACCCGCAAGCAGCGCAAGCACCAACGCCCGCAGCAGCACGCTGACGCAGATTGCGATGAGGGTTGCGACCGGACGCGAACCTGACCGGCCGCGGTGCACCAACTTCCCGCAGGTAATCAGCGCGATCATCAAGACAGCCTGCGTCGCGAGCGTGATCCCGATCCAGGTCTCGATTGAGCCGCCGAACCTCGGCCGATCAAGCAGGAGCGGACCGGCCGCTCCCACCGGGAGGTAGAGGACCGCCACCGGGAGGCTGAGGGTTGCTGGCTGACCGAGCCTTATCCACGCACCACGTAGCCGACCGGTGACGCCTTCTTCCACGGGCCCGTGAGATGCTCCAGTGCTCATCAGGGGCTCAAGGTAACGGGAATCCCCTCGATCCGCAGGGGCGGCTGATCGCGAACACGCGACAGGGATTCACCGACGAGCACGTCTATAGGTGCTGCACCTCAAACCAACCCAGCCTGATCGCAACGGCCCAAGAACGCCGTCGCTACTTGCGAATGAGTAGGAACCTACGCAACCGCGCGCCAGCAACGTTCACGATGGCTCGGACCCCTTCGGCACCTCATCCGCAGGATTCACCGTCGCTGCGCTCAGGAAGTGCCGGGCGGCGGCAACGCGGAGATTCCCCTGGATGCTCTGGTCGATCCCGAGGGCCAGAGCGATCCGGTGCACCGTGTCCTCGACCGCCTTGATTGTCGTGCCCCGCTCCTGTGCAATCTGCGCATTGGACATCCCCGAGGCCAGAAGCCGCAGTACCGCGAGTTGCTTGCGGGTAAGGCGTGCGAGCGGCCGACTGCGGTCGCGGTCATGGCGATGCTCGGTGCCGACCGAGCCACGAAGGGCAGCATCCAGCGCATCGACGAGGGAGTCCACGTCGCTCAGCGCCGACTTGCGCAGGTAGGCAACTCCACTCGGTAGTCCATCAGGATCGCGGTCGGCGAATCGCGGATCAGGGAGGTTAGTCAGGAAGACGACGGGTAGGTGCGGCACGGACCTGACGAGTACCTCCACGAGGTCGAAACCATTGGGTCCGCCGCCGAGATCGACGTCCACGATGACGCAGTCCGGATCTGCTCGTCGAAAGGCACGCTTGGCATCGGCAGCGGTAGCGGCTGTGTCGACCGTGAACCCTCTGGACTCCAGGGCGGCTGCCATGAGGTCGCGCAGGAGCGCCTCGTCCTCAACGATCAGAACGGAGCGAAATTCCGCCACGACAACCCCTCACTCACGATCGTTTCCCTCGCTCGCACATCATGTCTGTACCCTCACATGAACCGGACATGACACCGGGGCAGCCCCCTGCATTGAGGCAGGGAAATCTCTACCGGGTTGACGGCCGCCTGGAAGTGGTGCACTCTAGTTGAACGTTCAACTTTAGTATCTAGGCAACTGACCCGGTCGATCCACTAGCCAAGGAAGGGGAGGAATGGCGACTTCAATGGCACGAGCCGGAGCATCCTTCGACTCGTTCCTCCCAGAAGCATCGCAGCGTTCGCTCCAACATGCTATGTGGACTCAAGCGGACGGCCCACTGCCGGCATTGTTCCTGAGCCACGGGGCACCACCGCTCTTTGATGACGGCCCGTGGATGCACCAGCTCTTCGAATGGGCGTCGAGTATGCCCAAACCGCGGGCGATTCTCATGGTGAGCGCCCATTGGGAGTCCGCCCCCCTGTCGATCAGTTCGCCGGAGGCGGCCGTCGACCTGGTGTACGACTTCGGAGGATTCGATCAGCGCTACTACGCGATGGAGTACCGCACCCCGGACGCAGCAGACGTGGCACGCCAGGTCGCGGCCCTGATGCCCGACGACGAACCAGTGCACCAGCACCAAACACGAGGGCTTGACCACGGGGCGTGGGTGCCGCTGAAGGTGATGTACCCGCTCGCGGACATCCCCACCGTCCAACTAAGCCTGCCGACCCACGACCCAGATCGGCTGTTGCGGATCGGACGGCGACTGCGCCCGCTACGCGAGGAGGGAATCCTGATCATCGGCTCCGGTTTCATGACCCACGGCCTTCCCTTCCTCACCGGAGACATGATTCACGGCAACCGCGCTCCTTCATGGTCGGCGGAGTTTGACGAATGGGCATGGCGGGCCGCTGCGGCCGGTGACCTCGACACCCTGGCGTCGTACGCGAACGCTCCGGGCATGCCGTACGCGCACCCAACGGCCGAGCACTTCTCACCGATGTTCATCGCCCTCGGAGCCGGCTCGGACGATCCGCGACCGCAGACCAGCATCGACGGATACATGTGGGGCCTGGCAAAGCGCTCCCTGCAGATCGCCTAGAGGGGCGCATCGACGCCGCGACTGAGCAGGGCGCGACATCACTGGCAATACCGAGTCTGGAGCCACATCCGAATGGGGCGCGATCCGGTTAACCGACCGGAACGGGGGTGATCTCGTCAGGCCAACCGGACCGCGCGGGCCCAGCGTAGGGATTCAGATGTCCTTCGGCAGGAATTTGTACCGTTGCAGCAATGTATTTGCATACGTCACTCAGGGGCGCGAAACCATTCGGCGAAAGGTTGGGGATCCGCAACCGCTTGCAGCGGCCCGCCATTCACAGGTAGCCACGCCACCTCACCGCCACCAGCCGCCCGCGCGGACGACCGATAGGCGATGCGGGCAAGGCCGGTGCCGTGCGCCCTCATGCCCACCTGCTGGCAGACCTGCCATGGCAGCGGATCACCGGCGGGGCGCCTCGGGTAGGTGACCGGCAGTCCGGAGTCGGCAAGCCCACGGGGCGAAACAGCATCGAGGACATCGCACGAGGGCAGGTCAACGGTGATGAGGACGGGAAGTCCATCAGGGTCGAGATCATCGATCGTGAACGGCATGCCCTCGGTCGTCTGCTCAATGAGCAGTTCGGCATTCGCCCGGGCAGTCTCGATATCTGCATTCAGGTAGATGGCCGGATAGGAGCCAGCTGCATTCCATCTTCCACCTCGAACCATCGAGGCCGATCCATCGAGTGGATCCAGCCAATCCGGATCGGCGATGCGAAGGTAGGCCCCGCCGCTCTGGCACGTTCGCATGATCAGGCCGCCGTCGACCAGTCGAAGGCGCTTGCAAGAATCGCGTGCGTGCCTGCAGGATCCGCCGTCAGCGCTTCCAGGATGGTCCGGCCGCCCAACCGCTCGGCTGGACGCCTGGCAACCAGCGGCAGCCGACCGGACTTCAACTTGCGGTCGAGCAGGTCGACGGCCTGCAGGACATGCGCAACCGCGTCAGCACGGGTTGCCGGGATCCCCTTTTGGCGCCACTGGGTCACCGCCTGACGACTGACCCCGAAGAGTTCGCCCAGCTCAGATTCGGTCAGCTCAAGTGCGCGGCGAATACGCTCCAATGGCTCGAGTCGATTTCCCATGGCATCGACCACGGCCGTACGCCAGGCGGCGGGGCTGATGCCCTCCACTCGAATCGCCAGTCCCTTGGGCGGCTCAACCGGCGTTGACGCGTCGCTGGTTTCACGGATGGCGGCGGCCATCGCAGCAAGGGTGCCCGCTCCAACTCCGAACTCCTCCACCCATCCGGTCAGGAGCGCATCGGCCCCACGGAGCACAGCCATCTCGCGCAGGGTCGCAACCTCGACACGACCCGGCGGGATCTCGCCTGGCGTGAGGTCCTCGGCCACCCGGGAGAGGACGGCTACCAAGAGCCGCGCTGCACTGCGAACCGACGATTGCAGGGTGCGCTCCAACGAGTCCAGCCCCTCGACCTCGGCCGAGGCAAAGGCCCGTATTGACTCCGCAAGCTCGCTTGCCGTGCGAGCGCTACGGATCGATGGCGCTGGACTCACCCTCGCACCCTACTCACATGCAAGCGATATGCAATCCACTCCGCTCAACCACCGTAGAAGCGCGGGGTACGAGGGTGCAGGGCAAATCGGTCGATCGGGCTGCCGCCTACCGTCACGAAAACCCCGGCCAGCCGTCCACCGACTGACCGAAGGAAGAGCGCGCCGTGCTC
>JAULZL010000248.1:0-18084 GCA_032117355.1 Candidatus Nanopelagicales bacterium | reverse complement strand
CCTCGGGCGCTTCAATCCACCCGGCCCAAGACCAACCCGAAGGCCAGCCCCGAGGAGTCCGTCGCTCGGGTTATCGCGCTGCGCCGGCAACTGACTGAGCAAGGTCTCGATGCCGGCCCGCACAGCATCGCCGCCCACCTACAGCGCTCCGGGCACAACTCGCCATCGGTGACCACGATCTGGCGGATCCTCACCCGCGCCGAACTGATCACGCCCGAGCCACGCAAACGACCCCGACGCTCCTACCTGCGCTTCGAAGCAGACCTACCCAACGAATGCTGGCAATCCGACTTCACCCACTGGCCACGAGCGACCGGCAAAGACACCGAGATCCTCACCTTCCTGGACGACCATGCCCGATTCGTCATCAGCCTCACCGCCCACACCACCGTCACCGGCGCCATCGTTCTCGAGCGTTTCCGCGCCGCCATCGACACCTACGGCATCCCCGAATCCACGTTGACAGACAACGGAATGGTCTTCACCACCAGGCAACGAGGCGGCCGCAACAGCTTCGAACGCGAACTCGTCATCCTCGGCATCACACAGAAGAACGGACGCCCCAACCACCCGCAGACCCAAGGGAAAGTCGAACGGTTCCAGCAGACCCTGAAGAAATGGCTACGAGCCCAGCCGGCCGCGAACACCCTCGCCGAACTCCAAGCCCAGCTCGATCAGTTCACCGCGCACTACAACCACGACCGGCCGCACAAGTCCCTCGACCACCGCACACCCGCCGACGCCTACACCGCTAGAGCCAAAGCCACCCCGAACGGCCGCGACGGCCACTGGCGCATCCGCCACGACAAAGTCGACAAGACCGGACGCATCACCATCCGCCACGCCTCACGCCTGCACCACATCGGAATCGGCTACGAACACATCGGCACCACCGTCCGAGTCCTCGTCCACGACCTACACATCACCGTCATCAACGCCGACACCGGCGAAATCATCCGAGACCTACACCTCGACACCAGCCGCGACTACCAGCCCCTCGGCAGACCACCAGGACCACCCAAAGGAAGCCCCCAACGCGGAGGACGACCGCGGAAAACAGGCCAGACATAAACGAAGTCCCGGGACATCTATTAACGATGTCCCGGGACTTCACATTAGTAGCGGGGACAGGATTTGAACCTGTGACCTCTGGGTTATGAGCCCAGCGAGCTACCGAGCTGCTCCACCCCGCGTCGCTTTGTGCTCCCTGAGGATACGCCCTCGGCGGGGCAGAGCCAAATCACGGTCATGAGTCTGGGTGCGCCTGACGCAGTCTCTTGGTCTCACCCCGGGATTTCTTCGCCTTGATCCGCCGGTCAACGGAGCCCTTGGTGGGTCGGGTCGGCCGACGCGGTCGAGCGGGCGGTGCAATCGCCGTGCGGAGTGACTCGGCCAGGCGCGCCCGAGCAGCCTCCCGATTGCGCCACTGCGATCGGTACTCCGAGGCGGTGATGACCAGGCAGCCCCCGACGAGTCGATCGGCAAGCCGCTCAATCGCACGGGCTCGGAGTGGCTCGGGAATGCTGGTCGAGTTGACGACATCGAAACTGAGCTGCACGCGGGAGTCCGTCGTGTTGACCCCTTGACCGCCCGGGCCTGATGATCGAGAGAACTTCCAGGCGAGCTCATGGGTCGGGATCACCAGCGATCCGCGAACCACGAGGTCATCGTCCATGGCAGAAGAATGACCCATCAGCGGCATTCAGCGCGAACCGCGGCGAAGCCGCCTACAGTCCCATTCCATGACCGAACTCGTCGCGGACGAACAACTCATTCATCCCCCCGTGCTCGCGGAGGTCTCGTCCGGCATCGCCACCATCACAATGAATCGGCCAGATCAGCGCAATCGACTCGACGCAGAAGCGATGACCCTGCTTCGCGATCATCTGCGAGCCGCTGGAGTCGACCCGTCGGTTCGGGTCGTCGTCCTCACCGGAACTGGAAGCACCTTCTGCTCTGGAGCCGACCTTGCGGCCGCGGGCCTCGTCGCCGATGGCCCGGGCATGCTCGTGGACGTTCTGAACGCAATCATGGACTGCCCGGTCCCCGTAATCGCCAAGGTCGGTGGGCACGTTGCGGGTGGTGGCAACGGGCTGGTCGCCGCATGTGATCTGGCGGTCGCCGGTGAGGATGCGCGGTTCGCCTTCAGCGAGGTTCGAGTTGGCGTGGCACCGGCCATCATCAGCGTGGTCTGCCTGGCCGTCATGAACCGCCGCGATGCCCAGGAACTCCTGCTCGGCGGGGAGCGCGTGGACGCCCACCGCGCCCTGCGATCAGGGCTACTGACCGCGGTGGCACCGACCGAGGCCCTTGATGACGTCGTGGCCGGCTATGTCGAGCAGTTGATGGCCGGTGGCCCGGAGGCTGTGAAGAAGACCAAGGAACTGCTTCGACGCGTCCCGCGAATGCCGATCGACGATGCATTCACCTGGACGACCCAGATCTCTGCCGCAGCGTTCACGTCAGAAGAGGCCCGCGAAGGCATGTCTGCCTTCCTCGCCAAGCGCTCGGCGTCCTGGGTGCCGCCGAGCGCCTAGCCCTTCTGCTGCAATTGCCGACTACGCCGCCTGGGCTCCGGGCGACGGCTCCGCCGATGGTTGAGCGGCACCCTGGCCGCCACTCAAC
Organism: Candidatus Nanopelagicales bacterium; assembly: GCA_032117355.1. GTDB lineage: Bacteria > Actinomycetota > Actinomycetes > S36-B12 > S36-B12 > REEB460. Next base: position 15,459 of record JAULZL010000248.1, on the reverse strand, counting down.
CGAGCCTGGGCATCCGCCGCACGGTTCAAGGCTTCGGCAAGGGCCTTCATCGCCTGGTCGTACGCGGTGAAGTCGCTCGTCTTGAGGGCTTCCTCACCATCCTCGTAAGCGGCCTGCGCATCAGCGATCGCAGCAGCGAGATCGGCGGCTGGGTCGCCCGTCGATGGCGGCGGCGTCGGCTGTTCCGGCTGCGGGCTGGGCGTGGGAGTGACCTCGGGGACGATGAGGTCACCGTTCTCATCCGGGACGAGCTCCGGCGTTGCATTTGGATCCGTCTGGAACACCCGCTCAAGGGCAACGTCCAGGGAGTCCTCGAGCGCGACATTGGAGCCGTACCCGACCAGGACCTTGCGGAGGAGCGGATAGCCATCGGTCGTCGCCCGAATGTAGACAGGCTCGACGTAGAGCAGCCCGCCATTGAACGGCAGGGACAGCAGATTGCCGAACTCGACGTCTGATCCACCCCGCCTCAGCAGTGACAGTTGCGAGCTGACCACCGGGTCGGATTCGAAGTTGTTCTGCACCTGCTGCGGCCCTGGGATCGCCGTGTTGCTGGGCAACTGCAGGACCCTGATGGTCCCGTAGTCCGGACCAGGGTCAGAGTTGACGGCCATGAAGGCGGCCAGGGTCTGCCGCCTTTGCGGGGCGAAGGTCGTGGTGATCGAGAAGGCCGTCTGCTCCTGCCCGGGCATGCGCAGCGATAGGTAGTACGGCGGCTGGAAAACCTGGGCCGGGGCAACGGTCGGATCGAAGGGCACGATCCACACGTCGGTTCCGTTATAGAAGGTCGTCGGATCCGTGACGTGGTAGCGGCTCATCACCACGCGCTGGACCTTGAAGATGTCCTGCGGGTAGCGCACATGGTCCAAGACCTCCTGGCTCATCTGCGACTTCGGCGTGACCGTCCCGGGGAAGGCCTTCATCCAGGTCTGCAGCACGGGATCCGACTCGTCCCACGCGTAGAGGGTGACGGTGCCGTCGTATGCGTCCACGACCGCCTTGATGGAGTTGCGGGCGTAGTTCAACTGATCCTGCGGAAGCAGGCCAACCGGCACAGCGCGCGTGCTGATCGAGTCACTGGTCGCATCGGAGAGGGAGACTCGGCTCGAGTACGGGTAGGCATTGGACGTCGTGTAGCCGTCAACCATCCACTTGATGCGGCCATCGGCCACGATCGGGTAGGGGTCCTGATCCAGGGTCAGCCAGGGGGCAACCTTCTCCACCCGGGTCAGCGGGTCACGATCCCAGAGGATTCGTGAATCCTCGTTCACGAGGTCGGAGAGCAGCAGGTTGCTGTCCTGGAACTTCGTGGCGAAGATCATCCGGCCGAGGAAGGACCCCATCGGCACACCGCCGGTGCCCTGGTAGGTGTTCGTCTTCTGGCCGGTGGGGCTGGCATCGTCCGGGTAGTCAAGCTCGATGGCCTGGGACCCCTTGGGTGCACCGACGATGCTGTACGTCGGGGAGAGTTCGCCGAAGTACACCCGCGGCTCCGCTACGTCCAGCTCACCGGTCGGCGGAATATCGCTCTCGAAGAAGTCCGGCTGTCCACTCGACAGGGCCGTGTTGTCGTAGGCGGAGACGAAGCCGTAGCCGTGGGTGAACACGGCCCGCTCGTTCGTCCAGTTGCGCTGGCCATCGGGGATACCGGCCAGGTTGATCTCTCGCACCGCGACCACGGCGCCACGGCGCTGACCGCTCACGTCATAGCGGTCGACGTCAAGCTTGTTGTTGAACGAGTAGTAGCCGCGAATCTGCTGCAGCTGGTTGTAGGTCGGTGAGACCACGGCCGGGTCGAGCAGTCGGATGTTCTCCAGCGTTCCCTTGCTCGCATCGATGACCGCCTGGCTCGGCGGCTCGACCGTCCCGGCGTAGTCCTCAACCTTGGCATCGGAAATGTCGTAGGCGGTACGAGTGGCCGTGATGTTGCGCTCGATGTACGGCTGCTCCTTGACGAGCTCATTGGGACGAACCTGGAATTGCTGGACGATCATCGGATAGATCGCGCCCACCACGATGCTGGTGAGCAGCATCAACCCGAGGCCGATCAGCGGGATGGCCCAGAACTGACGGATCGCGTTCAGGATGAACAGCACGGCAACGATCACCGCGACGAAGGTCAGGATGTTCAAGGACGGCAGGACGGCGTAGACGTCGGTGTACTTCAGCCCGGTGAACCCGGTCACCAGGGTCTCGCTCTTCGTCGCCAGGCCGAACCGGTCAAGCCAATATGCGGCAGCCTTCAGCAGCAGCAGCGCGGCGACCAACAGGCTGAGTTGGACCTGAGCGCCCTTCGTCGCGCGATCCCCCGGAGGCTGGAGCCGCAACCCGCCGTACAGGTACTGAATCACGAGGGTGGCCAGGATTGAGAGCAGGACGATTGCGAAGCCGAAGCCAAGGACGAACCGGATGAACGGCAGAGTGAAGGTGTAGAAGGACAGATCAAGGCCGAACTGCGGGTCCGTGACGCCGAACGGGGTGGAGTTTGCCCACATCAGGTACGAGCCCCACTCCCCCGAAGCGGTGAGACCGGCAAGTAGCCCCACCACCGCCGCGATCAGGATCCCGGCCCGCTTGCGATACGGCTCAATGGCCACTCGATAGCGCTCGAGGCTGGCCTGCTCCGGGGTCATGCCACGGAAGGTCGGTCGGGTTCGCCACGCCCACCACATGACGAGCAGCAGCGCAACCGCCATGAGGATCCCGAAGATCAGGAACATGGCCCCACGGGTTACCAAGCCGATGGTGAAGACCTGGGTCCGGTCAACGGACTGAAACCACAGCCAGTCGGTGTAGAAGCCGGTGAACAGGACGAATGCCAGGACGATCGCCCCGAGGACCACGATGGTGGGCAGCAGGACACCACCTCGACGCTCAGGGGACAGGGCGCTTGGGGAGGAACTCTGGCCTGGCATCTCGTAGGTCACGTTCCGAACCTACGACACCCGGTCCCGTCACGCTCCCGCTGGGCAGGTGGCGAGCTCCGTTCCCCCGGAATTCTCCCCGGAACTCCACAGTCGGACGGCCGAAACGGCATCGGCCAGGGTGGCGATCGGCACCACGGTCAGGCCATCGGGGATGTGATCGGCGGCCTCTGCGCAGTGAGCGGCGGGCATGAGGAAGAGTTCGGCACCCGCGTTCCTGGCACCGGCCAACTTCTGCCGGATGCCACCAATGGGGCCAACCTCACCCTCCGGGGTGATCGTTCCCGTCCCGGCGATATGACGCCCAGCGGCCAAGTCCTCCGGGGTCAACTTGTCGACCAGTCCGAGGGAGAACATCATCCCGGCGCTCGGGCCCCCGACATCCTTCAGGGTGAAGGTGATGTCGAAGTCTGCCGCGTAATTCAGCCCAACCCCGATGCCGACGTAGGGCACGCCTGGGTCGTCGGGGTTGTCCGCGCTCGTCACCTGCACGTCCACCTTCTTCAGGCTGCCGTCCACGAGCCTTTCGACCGTGAAGGCGAAGGTCGTCCCGATCGGCTTGGCCCGGATCGCATCGCTGACCTGCTTCGGTTCGGTCACCTGCACCGAGTCGACGGCTAGGACGCGATCCCGTGGCTCGAGTTTGCCGCTGGCCGGGGTGTCCTGGTAAACGGCAGTTACGACGAGCTCGGTCTTGACCGGCTGCTTCAGGTAGGACAGTGCGGCGGCGACCGAGTTGGACTCCGCGGTGCTGAACAGGGCCGCCTGGCGGATCGTTACGTCCTCACCGCTGACGTCGTCCGGGTAGATGAGCTCGCGTGGGACGACTGCGTCCGCGCTGTTGAACCACGAGCCGATTGCATCCACGAAAGTGAGTCCGCCGCGCGGGCCACCGGACTCCATCACCGTGGTCATGTCCAGGGAACCGGTTGTCGGGTAGGTCTGGGTTCCCTCGACGTCGATGACGGGAACGCCACCGACTTCTCCGACCACGTTGTAGGTGGGGCCCGGGGACATCTTCACAAAGGGCACGGGAAGGAGCAGGGCGACTCCGATCAGCAGGAGCAGACTCCCGGCACTGAAGATGAGCATCCGTGCCCGGGGGGTGAGGCGCGAGCCGTCAGGCTCCGCTGCCGTCGGGGGAACCTCGCTCACCGGCCTCCGGCCTCGCTCACGTCGGGGTCATCGGATTCCGATTCGACCGCCGGCCCGCTCGCTGTATCCGCCGCCGATGCGGCATCGACGGAGCGCGCGGTCGAGGGTTGTGCGGGAGCAGGGGGGCCGGGGGGCGGCTGGACCGGGGCTTCCGGCACGGGGTAATCCGACTCGACGCCCCTGCGACGGCCTTGGCGGATGGGATCCGTCTGCGGGAGCGGCCTTTCGATCGCGGCCTGCATCCGGCGGAGATGCTCCATCCCCTCGATCGCTTCCGTGGGCTTCTCTGGTCGAGCCCGGAACATCGCCCAGGCGACAGCGAGCACGGTCGCCCCGATGGGGATCAACCACCACAACAACGCGGACACGCGCCCATCGTAGGCGCAGCACTCCCAAGCAGGTCAGGTGCGGGGCCCCGCCGGTCGCGCGTTGCGCATTCACCTTCCCCTTGTGAATGCGCTCCCGTTATCCGTGGGGCCCCGAATCGGGACGTTAGAGGGCCCCGTGCGGATCGTCAACGAGACGACCGGCAATACAGGGTTGGCCCTGTGCACAGGGATGTCCACAAACTGGGGACACAACGGCACTTGGGTGTGGATAACCGGTGCATCGACGTGGGGAAGGACCGGGGCAAACGCAATAGGACCATTGGCCACGCTCAGGAATTGCGTCAGGCAGCCTGTGGATAGGAAATTCCCGATGCCGCGTTCGTCCGACTGTCCTCCCTTTGCCGGACGCCCTGGCAGGGCTCGCCATCCGGGAGGGTCAGGCCCGCTTCGCCCTCCAAGCGAGGGCATCACGAATCAACGACTGAACACTGCTGTCCAGGCCATCGGGCAGGTCGTCCAGACCAAACCAGCGAAGGTCGTCGGACTCGTCACTGATGACCGGCATTGCTCCCGTCGGCACCACTGCGAGGAACTGCACGTCGAGGTGCTCCGATCCCTCCCCACCGCAGGGGACCGCGTGACGGTCGAGTCGCACCGGTTGGACGCTCATTGAGGTCGGCTCGATCCCACACTCCTCGACAACCTCCCGCCGAGCGGCTTCCCGCAGGCCGAGGTCGGCTGATTCGCAGTGGCCACCAAGCTGCAGCCAGCGGCCGACCCTCGGGTGCAGGGTCAGCAAGACTCGTTCCCCGCAGTCGTCAAGGACGAGTGCACTCGCCGTCAGGTGTCCGATGCGCGAACTCCGCCACATGGCGTCGACGTTTTCGTCGAGGAAGGCCAGGTAGTCGCCCTTCAGGGCCTGCTGGTCGGGGTGGAGCGGGTGCCAGTCGAGCAAGACCGACCGGGCATCGCCATGCAGGTCGAAGGCATCGGCAGCCTCAAGACCAAGGCCTGCTTCCGCCACCGCCTCAGGATCCGCATCAGGTGTCCTACTCGCCATCGAAATCCTCGATAGCGGAACCCTGCTGACTGCGCTCAATGAAGCCCAGGGGGTCGGCTAGGTCACGGGCGTCGGGGAGGAGATCAGGGTGTGCCCACAGCCCGTCACGCGCATCCATGCCCTGGCGATCCCGGACAGCAGCGAACAGGGTGGCCGACTCTCGGATGGCCCGCGGGCGCAGTTCGAGGCCCACGAGAGAGGCGAAGGTTCGCTCCGCGGGCCCGCCTGATGCTCGCCGACGGCGGATCGTCTCGCGAAGGGCGGCCGCATGGGAGAGCCGGTCGCCGATGGCCACGGCCACGACGTCCTCAACCCAGCCCTCGACTAGGGCAAGTAGGGTCTCGAGTCGGGCTAGCGCTGCCCGCTGCTCCTCGGTGTCCTCCGGCTGCAGGAGTCCAGAGGACATCAACTGCTGCAGGGCCTCCGGGTTCGACACGTCAACGTCGGCAATGGCCTGCTCGAACCGGCTCTGGTCCACCTTGATGCCGCGGGTGTACTCCTCAATGGCCCCGACGAGTCGGCCCCGCAACCATGGGACATGCGCGAATAGGCGCTGGTGGGCCGACTCCCGCACCGCGAGGTACACGCGCACATCATCAGCCGGGATACCAATTCCTTCGCCGAAGGCAGCAACGTTGGCTGGCAAGATTGCCGCGCCGCCAGCGTCCTGCAGCGGGATCCCGATGTCACCGGCGCTGACAACCTCGCGGGCGAGCGCCGAGAGGGACTGGCCGAGTTGGACGCTGAAGGCGGCGACTCCGAGCTGCTGCATCATGCCGAGCATCGGGCGAATCATGCCCATCATGTCCGGGCCCATGCCGCCGGGAAGCATCGCTCGGAGTTGCTCGGGCAGCGCGGCCTGCAGGTCCTCCGGCGACATGGAGTCCAGGTCGCCGACCACCGACTGGCTCATCACTGACTGCATGCGCTCCGCCACGGGTTCGACATATCGGCGCCACATGGGCAGCGTCCCGTCCAGCCAGTCCGCGCGGCTCCAGGCCCTCGGCTGGGCGGGGCTTGCCGGGAAAGTGGTGGACGGGTCAAGCCATACGTCGGCGAGTCGGCACGCTTCGATCACAACTTGGCGAGCGGACTCGTCCACGGAACCGCTGGCGCCGAATCCGGCCGACTCATCGATACCCCGTCGAGCAACCTCCCGAACCATCTCCCAGTTCACCGGACCGGACGAACCCGCCGAACCAGCCTGTTGCAGGAACTGCCCGAGTTGCTGCAAGGCAGCACCCAGGGTGTTCATGTCGAATGGATTGCTTCCACCGGATTCGCCCGGATCCGGCATTCCCATGCCGAATCCGAAGGGCAGGTTGCCGCTCATGGCTTCACCGTAATCACCGGATCGCCAGCCCGCCCGATTCGCAGGGGTGGTTCCTCCCTTGGCGAACGCGGTCCTCGGCGAACGCGGTCCTTGGCGGATCATGAGCCTGTGATCAACGCGTCCAGAGGTGACTCTCGTCGGGGAGTCACTCGTCGGGAGGGGACAGCGCCTCCGGACGCAGATGGGGGCGGCCACCCGTAGGTGACCGCCCCCATCTGTATGAGGTCTAGCTCTGCATAGTCGGCTCGTTCTAGGCCTTGCCGAGGATGCGGGTGACCTTGGTGCCGCACACGGGGCAAATACCCTTTGCGAAACGGCGACCGTTCGTCTCCTCCACGTGTCCCGTGAACTCGCGCTTCTCCTTGCACTTCACGCAGTACGCCTCGCCGGTGTAGCTCTCGGCCATCGGGCCCTCCTGTGTCGAGTTGTCCAGGACCGCCTTTGGTTGCGGCCCGGTGGCGTCTACCACCTCACCCGTCCATGGCGGGATCGCGACCACACTAAGCCAACGATTCCGCGTCACCGCCAAGGCGCGAGGACGTAGCGTGGTCAAATCTTAGGACAAACATCACATTTCCGACATATGTTCCGTGAATTGAGGCCGACCAGCACAATCTGACCATGACGCGCGGCCTTCGAAGGACCTACCCATGACAACCCATACGGACTCCCCAGCACCTGCCATCGAGGTGGATGAGCTGCTCGCTGACCTTCGCGACCTCCTGCAGATCCCCTCCATCGGCGGAACATCGGCCGAGGTAGACGTTCAACGGCACCTTGCCGCCGCCTGGCGAGCCGAAGGCCAAGAAGTGGACGAGTGGGCCATCGACGTCGAGGCCTACGAGAACGAGCCGGACTTTCCCGGGATGGAGGTAGCTCGCCGGGAGGCCGTCGGCGTCACGGCAACCCGTCGAGGGATCGGCGGCGGAACCAGCCTGCTGATCAACGGTCACACCGACGTGGTGCCACCCGGTGACCTCGGTGCCTGGACGGGCGACCCCTTCACCGTCCGGGAGGCTCAGCGCGACGGGCGGTCCGCCTGGCTCGCTCGCGGCACATGCGACATGAAGGCCGGTCTCGTGGCCGGTTGGGCGGCACTTCGAGCCATTGATCGGGCCGGCATCGAATTGAGCGGGGACGTCATCCTGGCGGCGGTCTGCGGGGAGGAGGACGGTGGCCTCGGCACATACGCACTGATGAAGCACGGAGTCCGCGCTGACCTGTGCGTGGTCCCCGAACCGACCAGTCTGGATCTCGTTCCGGCAAATGGTGGAGCCCTGACATTTCGGCTGCTCGTCCACGGCAAGGCCACCCACGCATCCCGACGAACGGAAGGGGTCAGCGCGATCGAGAAGTTTCAGCCGATCCTGACCGCCCTGACCGCCTTCGAGGCCCGCCGTAATGCCGAGGTCGATCCGTTGATGCAGCGCTGGCCGCTTGCCTACCCGCTCTCGATCGGGCGCATTGCCGCTGGGGACTGGGCATCGACCGTCCCCGATCTGCTCACCGCAGAGGGCCGCTTCGGGGTCGCCCTCGGCGAGCCGGTCGAGCGGGCCAAGGCGGATTTCGAGGCGGTAGTCGCGGCCGCATGCGAGCAGGATCGCTGGCTGCGGGATCACCCGGTCGAAGTCCAATGGTGGGGCGGCCAGTTCGCGTCCGGGCGCACCGACCCGGCGCACCCGTTCCTGGCGACACTGCGATCAGCGCACGAGGAAGTCACCGGTCGGACTCCCGAGGTCTACGGGGGTCCCTATGGATCGGACCTGCGCCTGCTCACTGGGATGGGCGGCATTCCGACCGTGCAATACGGGCCAGGCGACGCTTCGGTGGCGCACACCGCCGATGAGTACGTCGCGATCGACGAGGTCCTCACCTGCGCCGAGGTGCTCATGCGATTGATCCTTCGGGTGTGCCGCTAGACACTGCGCTGCAGCGGCCAATAGCCCAGGGCGGCTGTGGATGTCCAGGTGCCGTCCACAGGGACGACTGCCCATCCTCCCGCGATGGGACACGCTCCTGCCTCGGCGCAGACTCTCGCGGCCGCCGCTCCCGGTATCCACCGACCGCGCTATCGCCCCGAATGCCCGCTGCTGTGGCGGCCGGACGGACGCCTGCAGATCGGCGAGGGAAGACACCACATCATCGCCACGGACATCTCGGTGCAGATGGCCGAATGGCTCCTCGGCTTGGACGGCCTGCGAACCTGGGATCAGGTCTACCAGGATTTGCCCATCGGCCTCACCCAGGCCGTTCGCCTGCTGCATGCCGCAAACCTGGCCGCCGCGCTGGATGACGCGGCACGAATACCCGATGCGTGGCGCTGGGTGGATAGGGCCGCACGCGAGGCGTCGGAGGCGGACCTGCTTGCAGCCCGTCTGACCTGGGGAGGGGGCGAGGACTCGCTGGCCGTCATCGACCGCCGGATGCGGACCAGGGTGGAAGTGCGCGGTTCAGGCGTTTTGGCATCGGAGGCTCAATCCGCTTTCGCCGCCTCCGGATTCGTCCTACCACCATCATCACCGCCGTCCACCGTGTCGGATGACGACAAGGACGGCGCGGGCTTGGAAGAGGAGCAGAGAACGCGCTTGGGAGATGGCCTGAGCAAAGCCCCGTCGCATGACGCGAGGGCCCCCGCGGAAGGAACCGCGCGCGGGCCGGCCCGCATCTGGGTGAGCGACTTGGTCGTCCTGGCCGACAGCGTCCACCCGATCGTCACGGACGACCCGCTCCTACCAGTGCCCCACCTGTTCATCGGCGCCTACGGAGAGCGCGCAATCATCGGCCCACTCGTCGTTCCTGGCGTCAGTAGTTGCCTGCGCTGCGCCTACCTGCATACGCGGGACGTAGACCCGCAATGGCCGAGCCTGTCCCTGCAGTTGACCGCCCGGATCGAACGACTCGCGACCCGTCCCATTGACCGATTGCTTGCCCGCCATGCCGCCACGCACGCGGCCCTGCTCGCCCGTGCCTGGGTTGATGAGCCCCAGTGGACGAGCGGCTGGCACAACCGGGCTGTCGAAGTTCGGCTGCCACGCGGGGAGGCCATCGCTCGTGAGCGTCCCTGGCATCCGCTATGCGGATGCAGCTGGCCGAGCCGAATGAGCGGGAGTGCCCATGCCGGGTGAGAATGTCGGCATGCCCGAGATTCCCCGCAATGCACTCACGAGGGGCGTCCGCATGGCCGCCCTACCAGCCTCTTACGCCGGTCGCGCAGCAGTTGGCCTAGGCAAGCGGGTTGGGGGGAAGTCAGCCGAGGCGGTCTCCGCCGAGATCCAGCAGCGAACCGCCGAGCAGATGTTCAAGGTTCTCGGGGAGCTCAAGGGTGGGGCGATGAAGCTCGGCCAGGCGATGAGCATCTTCGAGGCTGCCCTGCCCGAGGAGTTCGCCGGCCCGTACCGGGCGACGCTGACCAAGTTGCAGGACGCGGCTCCCCCGATGCCGGCCGAACGCATCCACGCGATCCTCGCTGATGAGCTCGGGTCCGACTGGCGCGATCGGTTCGCGCAATTCGATGACCGCCCAGCTGCGGCAGCCTCCATCGGCCAGGTGCACAAGGGCGTCTGGCATGACGGCCGGGAGGTGGCCGTCAAGGTGCAGTACCCGGGGGCCGACAAGGCACTCATCGCCGACCTGAACCAGATGGCCCGGATGGGCAAGCTCTTCGCCTCGTGGATCCCGGGTATGGATATCAAGCCCCTCATCGAGGAGTTGCGTGAGCGGGTCGTGGAGGAACTCGACTACCTGCGCGAGTCACAGAGCCAGCGCACCTTCGCCGCCGCCTTCGAGGGCGATCCGGAATACGTCATTCCGCACGTACTCGTCGCCGCACCCCACGTGCTCGTCTCAGAATGGGTCGACGGCAAGCCGCTATCCGCCGTGATCGCACATGGCACGCAGGAGGAGCGCGATCAGGCTGGCAGTCAGTACATCCGGTTCCTGCTCTCCGGCCCGGCCCGTGCGGGCTTGCTGCACGCGGATCCGCACCCGGGCAACTACCGCATCACCCCCGATGGGCGGTTCTGCGTCCTGGACTTCGGCGCTGTCGCGACCCTCCCGGACGGCCTTCCCCCGGTGATGGGCTCGCTCCTGCGCGTCGCACAGTACGGCGATGCCGAGACAGTGGTCGAGGGACTGCGCGAGGAGGGGTTCATCCGGCCGCACATCGACCTCGATCCAGCACAACTACTCAGCTACCTCGACCCCTTCGTGGAGCCGGCCCGGCACGAGGAATTCCACTTCACCCGTGCCTGGCTGCGGGGTCAGTTCACCCGGATCAACGACTTCCGCGACCCGGACTTCGTCGTGGGCATGAAGCTCAACCTGCCGCCGTCCTATGCCCTGATCCACCGCGTCTGGCTGGGCGGCATCGGCGTGCTGTGCCAGCTCGAGGCCACCGTCCCGATGCGCTCCGAGTTGACCCGCTGGGTGCCGGGATTCTCCGTGGAGTCAGCCGTCCGCGAGTAGAGCAAGCACGGCGGATCCGTACTGCTCTAGCTTGGCCGGGCCAATTCCCGGGATACGGGCCAGTTCATCGGAAGTCGTCGGACGCTGCTCCGCGATCGCCAGCAGGGTTGCGTCGGTGAAGACCACGTAGGCGGGGACACTTCGCTCGCGGGCCTGCTCCAGGCGCCACCGCTTCAAGCCCTCGACCATCGCCTCGCTGACATCGACCGGGCAGGTGCGGCATCGACCTAGGGTTCGCTCCGGTGCGGTAACGAGGCCCTTGCCACAGATTCGACACGTGGCCGGACCCTTGCGAACCCGCTCGGCTCGCGGAGTTCGCGAGCCATAGGTCACCCGCGCGGTCGTGGCCTCGGACTTGGTGCCGCCCGCGGAGGTGAGCGCATCGAGGAATCGGCTGCGATCTCGAGACTGCCGACCGCCAGGCTGACGGGCCCTGGCCCAGGACAGGTGCAGACCCTCGCGAGCCCGGGTGATGCCGACGTAGCAGAGTCGGCGCTCCTCCTCGACTGACTCAGGTGTCTCGGCGTACTGCAACGGAAGCAAGCCCTCACTGCACCCGATGATGAAAACCACCTGCCACTCCAGACCCTTGGCCGAATGCAGGGACGCCAGGGTGACGGCATTCGCCGACGGGGCGTGCTGGGCATCCGCCCGTCGGTCGAGCTCGGCAACGAAGGAAGAGACATCGCGGCCAGGTTGATCGGCATGCTCATCGGCAAGGGCGACGAGGGCGGAAAGAGACTCCCATCGCTCGCGGGTCGCTCCACCCCCGCGCGGGGTCTCCGCCCGCCAGCCCATGGTCTCCAGGACGGCACGAACCTCATCGGGTACCGAGCCCACCGCCTCCCCCGCACGGGCAGCACCGCGCAGTCGCGTAGTGGCCTCGCGGATCTCCGACCGCTCGAAGAACCGCTCCATCCCGCGCATGACCACCGGGACGGACACATCGGTCATCGCCGACTCGATCTCCGCCGACTGTGCGTTGATGCGGAACAGCACAGCGATATCGCGTGGCAATGTCCCCTTGGCGATGAGTGCCGCGACCTCGGCTGCGACCGCTCGGGCCTCCTCGACATCGTCGTCGAAGACCCGGATCGTGGGTCGCGGCCCCTTCTTGGTCCGAGCCCGAAGCTGCAGGGTTCCCGGTGTGCTGGCCTGGGCAATGACCTTGTTGGCAGCGTCCACAATCGGTTCGGAGCAGCGGTAGCAGTTGACCAGGCGCACCTCGGTTGCATCCGGGAACTCTCCGCGAAAGCCCGTCAGGTAGTTGGCCGATGCACCCGTGAAGGTGTAGATCGTCTGGCTCACGTCACCGACGACGCAGACATCATCCCGATCACCACGCCACAGGGTCAGCAGTCGATGCTGGAGCGGGTTGACGTCCTGGTATTCGTCCACCGTGAACCAGCGGTAGGCAGCCCGTACCTCGTCGGCGATGTCGGGTCGTGTCTGCAGGGCGGCAACCGTGACGAGCAGGACATCCTCGAAGTCGAGTAGTCCGCGGCGCTCCTTCAGTGCGTCATAGGCCTCGTAGACCCGCGACAGATCCGCGACGTCCATGCTCCACTGCCGGGCTATGACACCCTCGCGCCCGGCGGTGACCAACTCCCGCGGGTCGCGCTCATTGACCTTCGCCCATTCGATATCCGATGACAGGTCGCGTAGGCCCGTGCCATCGACTCGAATGCCGCAGGAGGCAGCCGCCTCCGCGATGATCCGCGCCTTGCTCGGCAGCAACTCAGGGAAGTCGCGGCCGGAGATGCGTGGCCAGAAGTAGCGAAGTTGGCGAAGTGCGGCCGCATGGAAGGTGCGAATCGACACCCCCTCCACCCCAAGGTCATGCAATCGCATGCGCATCTCGCCGGCCGCCCGGCTGGTGAAGGTCACCGCCATCGATCGTCTGGCTTCGTGCGCCTCGGTCTGGACGGCATAGGCGATGCGGTGGGTGATCGCGCGGGTCTTGCCCGTGCCCGCGCCAGCAAGGACAACAACCGGGCCGTGCACGCTGGTCGCGACTGCGCGCTGCTCGTCATCGAGGCTGCTCAGAACCGCTTCATTGCCCGTAGAGCCCACGACAGGCACCGTAGCGCGGTGCCCTGACCGTGCCGCATGAACTACGCGTACCTCGGCGTACGCACCGCATGAACTACCGTGGCGGCCATGAAGATGTACACGACCGTCTGGTGCGGCTACTGCCAACGACTGAAGGCCCAGCTCGGCCGCGAGGGGATCACCTTCGAGGAGATCGACATCGAAGCTGATCCGCAGGCCGCGGCCTTCGTCGAGTCGGTCAATGGCGGCAATCAGACCGTGCCGACCCTGCTATTCGATGACGGGACTGCCCTGACGAATCCGTCCATCGGCCAGGTGAAGGAAAAACTCGGCGCCTAAGCCTCGATTTGCACATGAGGATCCGCAGATGAGTGTTGGCTTCAGCGCCTGATCGGCGGTTGAGCCGGTCCTTTGGTGGTCGGCAAGGCCGTGGCTCAGACCGGTCACGCAGCCAACACAAGAACAGCCGTAGTCAACCGTGCCGCCGCAACGGACATTCTGCCTTTGGCCACGGGCATTCAGGCGCCCGACACTTCCCCCATCGGTTGCTCCGGGGGAGGCGGCCTTGATCAGCCGCGCAGCCAGTCCCCCGGCAGGTCTTCCCCGTACCACTGCTCGATCAGGAACCTGGAGATGGAAAGCCGCGGAGGCAACCTGATGGTCGCGGCCTCGCACGCCGCAAGCAGGTCCGCCCGGCTGAACCAATGCGCCTCGGCGATCTCGGTCTGGTCGACGGTGATGCGCGAGGCGGACTCATCGCGCGTCCCCACCCAGGCGTGATAGCCGAGCATGAGCGAGGCCGGGAAGGGCCACGGCTGGCTGCCGAGATAGGCCACATGATCGGGCCGATCCCCGACCCGAACGCCTGTCTCCTCAAGCACTTCGCGGCGCACCGCCGCCTCCGCCGACTCCCCCGCCTCAACGAAGCCGGCAATCGTCGACACCCAGCCGGGCTCCCAGTTCACATGGCGACCCAGCAGCGCACGATCGTCCTCGTCACGCACCAGGACGATCACGGCTGGGTCCGTGCGCGGGAAGTGGTCAGTCGACTCGTGGGAGCACCGCATCGACCAGCCTGCGGATGCCGCAGCCAACTCACCCCCACAGCCCGGGCAGGCGCGGGTACGGCCGCGCCAGTTGTCGAGGGCGACCGCCGTCACAGCCATCGACCCCTCCCGGTCAGGCAGGCGGTGGCCGACCTCGCGCAATGACTTCCACGCAAGGCCCTCTTCAAGGGCAGGATGAGAGGGCTCGGGAAGATGGATGACGAAGTACGCGTGGTCATGTTCATCAACGCCAAGGAAGGTCAGTGCTTCGGGTGCAATGTCCGCGATGGACGTCAGGGCGGTCGTCACCAGCTCATGGTTTTCATCCACCGCGACTGCGCCACGGCTGATCCACATCGCGCGGGAACGTGCATCTGAGACCCGCTCGATCAGCCAGGCCTCGTCGGTGCGCAAGTGGGCCGCACGGTCCAAGCCACGACGGACAAGCAACAACTCACTGGGCGACCGGGACTCTTGCACTTGGTGAGCCTAACCGCGGCTCCGAAACGGGCATGGCACGATCGTGGCCATCCACCCACGAGAGGCCCGCTGATGAACGTCTTCATCCGGCAACTGACCGGCGTGCGCTTCGTCGCCGCCGCCTGGGTGCTGCTGTACCACCTGCAGGGACCTCTCGGCGTGCTCGGGCTGTTGAGCATCCCGGTCTTCGACGACGTACTGAGGGTCGGCCGGCTGGGTGTCGATCTCTTTTTCGCCCTGTCCGGTTTCATTCTCACTCACACCTACCTCACCCGGATGGGCGAACGAGTCGGCACCAGCCGGACGCTGAACTTTTGGTGGCTGCGCCTCGCCCGGATCTATCCGGTGCACCTGGTCATGCTCGTCGTCGCCGGGGTCGCCGTCGTCGCAGAGATGCGGGTCACGGGGGACACCACCGAGCGCAGTTGGCTGAACCCGATCGACTTCGCGAAGAACCTGTTCCTCGTGCAGGAGTGGGGGCCCGAGCCACAGCGTGGCTGGAACTTCGTCGCCTGGTCGCTTTCGATGGAGTGGTTGGCCTACCTGATCTTCCCGCTGCTCGTGCTCGTGCTGTGGCGAATGCACCTCAGGCTGCCGACCTGGGGCCTGTGCGTCG
>JAULZL010000247.1:0-4525 GCA_032117355.1 Candidatus Nanopelagicales bacterium | reverse complement strand
ACCGCTGTCAGCCGGATGGCTCCCGGGCGCACTTTCTCCCCCGCGACTCATTTCTAGTCGACTCCAGCAGGGTCACGTCGTCCGCTCAGCGGTTCGCAAGGTCCGCCAGCAACCTGCCAGGTTCGCTGAACCTCGGCGGGAGATGAGCAATATCGCGATGACTAGGCTCAAGGACCATGGCAGCGTCGGCAGTGCCACCCAGTGATGGTGTGCAATTCGGGGATCTCCTCGTGAACTACGGCGCACGCAGCGTGACCGTTGCCGGGCAGCCGATCCCGCTGACCCGCAGTGAATTTGACCTTCTAGCACGACTGACGCGAACTCCCGGAGTCGTGGTCTCCAGCAAGGATCTCCTCGGCTACATGTGGGACGAGCCGTGGATGGGGGATGAGACCTCCATCGAGACCCATGTCAGCAGGCTGCGCCGCAAACTCGGAGAGACCGCTAGCCATCCCCGCTACGTCAAGACCATTCGCGGTGTCGGCTACAAGTTCGACGCACCACCGTCACATGGGCGCACCCAAGTCTCGGGCGACGAAGCCCGGCGTTGGTGGCACCGTAGACCGCTCACCTGGGTCCTTACCGGTGCAGTCATCGTCGCTCTTGGTATGGCGGCCTTTGCCTACTTCAACCCGTCGGGGGCTCCTGGGGAGTGCGCGCCCGGCTACCAGCCGTGCCTGCCTATCCAGGCTGACCTCGACTGCCCGCAGATCCGACAGCTGGTGACGGTCACGGGCGACGACGTGTACGGGTTAGATCGCGATGGCGACGGCATCGGATGCCAGATCTACGGGGAGTGACCCAGCAGATTCCCCTCTCGATCACCAGTCTCCCGGTGCCCTTATTGCAGGATGTGTCACCGAGCTAGTTAGTGATGTGCCAGGGCTGGGTGGCGTGGATCGTCCGCCCGGACCACAAGGTCGGACACTTCCTGCGGGCGGTGTTCGATTTCGTATCGTTCAAGGCCGGGCAAAGTCCAGGCCAGGTCTGTCGGAGTTCGCCGCGCCAGCGCCGAGGCGCTGAGGTGAACGTGAACGGCGATGTCGAACTCCAGGCTTCGTCCGAGCAGCAGTGCACCGGCGACGACCAGTACGCCGTCCTCCGGCAACTCGACGGGGTCAGGCCGAAGTGACCTATCGGTCTTCGGGTCGCGAAGGGCAGGCAGTACCCGGCCGGCCGTGGTCAGGGCATCGAGTACCTCCCGGCGCAGTGCCGCCTCGTCAAGCCACCGGTTGAGCCATGCATCGACGTCGTAGCGTCCATCCTCCAATCGCAGGCTTGCCTGACGCCAAAAGTGATCGGCCCTGATCAGCAGAGCCCGACGTGGCGCGAGGTCGCGCACGACCTGCTCGGCCAGCAACTCGGGCTCGGCGGCCCACGCGCCATCGATGGCCACCCGCAGTCGTCCGGGGGAAGCGGTAATCAGCCTGGTGATTGCCTTGACGACTCCCTGCGGAGACGAGGGCTCAACGCGGGTCATGGAGCCACCGGGGTGTCCACGATCGCCCAGGTTCTTCTTCCCACGATCTGCGGACTATGCGGTCGTATCAAGGGCAGTCGTGTCATCGGCGGATGCTCGGCGTTGCCGTACTAACGCCACACCGACCGTCGCGAGGCCGAAGCCGGCCAGCGACAGGGGCGAGAGCCGCTCGCCGAACAGCACGTAGGCCTCGAAGAGGGTGACGGGTGGCACGAGGTAGTACAGGCTTGAGACACCGGTTGCTGTGCCGACGCGCAAAAGCCAAAACATGATGAGTACGGCCCCGATCGACAGTGCCACGATGAGCCAGGTCATGGCACCGATGAAAGCCGGGGTCCAGTCAATTGCGATGTCTTCGGTTGCGAGGGCGAGGCCGCCGAGCACCAGCGCTGCTGCGACGTACTGAACGGAGGTGCCGGGCAGCATCGCGATGCTTGCGCCATGTCGCTTCTGGAGCAGAGTCGCGGCAGCGGATGACCCAAGGGCGATGAGTACCGCGACGACTGCCGCGGGCGGGTAGGCATCTGGATTCCCCTGTTTCAATAGGCCGGGGACGAGAACAAGCAGGGCTCCGATGAGCCCCAGGGCGATGCCAAGCCATTGACGCAGGACGAGGCGCTCGCCTAGGGCAGGGCCGGCCAGAACGGCAACCACGACCGGCTGCAGGCATACAACGAGGGCACTGACGCTCACTGGAAGCCCGATGCTGATGGCGTAGAAGACGCCGCCGAGGTAGCCAGCGTGGAGGAGAACCCCGATGACTGCCGATTGCCGGTACGCGTCAGCGCGTCGCGGCCATGCCGAGCGCGCGACCGCGGCGATACCGGCCAGTGCGGCAGCTGCGATTGCCATGCGTAGGGCGAGCAAGGTGAAGGGTGGTGCGTACGGGAGGCCGTATCGGGCACCGACGAAGCCCGTGCTCCACAGGAGCACGAAGACAACGGGCGCTGCCGGTGCGACCCAACGGTTCACGGAGTGAGGCTAGCGGGCTATCCCGGTGACCCTTGGTCCAGACGAGGGCTGGGTTGCCACTTCGGTTCGTGGCACGCAGAATCGTCACGTGACAGCAGATGCCTCAATGCCGGACGAGGATTTCTCGCTTGTCCCCAGTGCCGGACGAGATGCCGTGGTCGACCCACACTGGGTCGAACTGCGTGGACCGACCACCATGCCGCTCTTCTACCTGCCGCCCGCCATGCCCGGTCGGCACTCGCGACCGTCGAAGGTGCTCGCCCTCGTCCTGATTGCTGTTTTCCTCCTCGCAACTGCGGTTGGCGCCTGCCTCACCTTTGGACCCAAGCTCGCCTGAATCGCAGGTGGACTCGTACCGACGGTCCGCGGCTCCCAAGAGTGCGCAAGTCGAACGGCGAATCGTCAGCTGTCTTCCGGCAACCTGCGCATGATCACCCAGGTGAAGGGCTGGATGGCACCCCACGGGGTTCGATGTTCGATGTGCCTACTTTCAGCCAATTCGAATCGAGGGCCAAAGACATGGCTCAAGGACTTGGGATCGTGCCGGGCGACTGGCAACCCTGAGCAGCGGTCGGGGCCACCCGGGGCGAAGGTGGCGAGGATGAGCACACCACCGGTGACGAGTGTCGCTGCAGCAAGTTCCGCGTAGGCGGCCTGCTCATGGGGGTCGGTGAGGAAGTGGAACACTGCGCGGTCATGCCACAGGGATACCTGTTGATCCGGCCGCCACGCCAGCACGTTGCTGACAACGCACCTCAGCCCCGGCGGCTGTCCCGCGCGTTCTGCCAATTGGGCCAGGGCCGCTGCCGAGATATCCAGGGCAAAGACGGTCGACCAACCCCTCGAAAGCAACAACGAGGCAAGGGGCGATCGTCCAGCGCCGATATCGACGGCACTGTCGGGCTCGACCCCTGACTCGGAGATCAACTCCAGGGATGTGCTCGGCTCGCTCTCGTACCAACTGACCTGATCGGGGGAGGTGCGGGCGAAGACGTCGTCCCAATGGGCGGCATCGCCGCTGTCGGCTTGGCTCATTTTTGGGTCCTTCCTTCGACTACCGCGTACCCTTGAGATCTAAGTACGTGGAACTTGATCGCCACGCTCATACGGAGATCACGCTTACACGGACACACATGTCTCACACGTACACGCATATATATGGAGGAATGATGTCGCGAGTCCAGTTGGCCCTCAATGTCTCGGACCTCGAGGCTTCGGTCTCCTTCTATTCCACCATGTTCGGCGTCAAGCCTCACAAGCGCCGCCCGGGCTACGCGAACTTCGCAATCGAGAACCCGCCGTTGAAACTCGTACTCATTGAGGTGGCCGAAGCCGATCGCGGCACGGGGGTCGCGGGGGCGCTCAACCACCTCGGAGTGGAGGTCTTCTCCGGGGATGAGGTGACCCAGGCGGCTGACCGACTTACCCAGGCCGGCCTGGCAACCTTCGATGAGACCGACACCACCTGCTGCTATGCCCTGCAGGACAAGGTGTGGGTGCATGATCCCGCCGGCACGCCATGGGAGGTCTACGTCGTCAAGGATGAGGATCCGGCGAGTGTGAGCCCGGCTGCTGCGCTACTCACCGTGGTCGGCGACAGCGGCGCCGCATGCTGCAGCACGTCGACGCCTGGATGCTGAAGGTTCCTTGGAAGCACGTTTGGTGACAGGCCCACGGTGCTCCGTCGATCGGTGGAGCCCGACCAAGCTCGGGTGCCGTCGAGGCGCGGCCGCACGAGGTTGCGAACGCCACCTTCTTGGATGGATCGAAACGGTCAGTACCCTTCGATCCTGGATATGGGCACGGCGGAGGCGGACATAATGTCGCCATGACACTGAGCCGACGCAGCCTGTTGAAGAGAGCTGCCCTAATCGTTGGTGGCGTGTTGACTGCCTCCGCGGGGGTGCAGGCGTCGGCCCAGGGCGCTCCGATCGCGGTGATCAATCAAGCCAAGATCACGTCCCTCTCGGTGTTGCGCTCTCGACTCAAGGGTCGCCTACTTCTGCCGGGTAGCCCGTCCTTCGTCGCGTCGGCTGCTCCATTCGACGCATTCGTCGACTTCGGCCCACCGGT
>JAULZL010000246.1:0-1853 GCA_032117355.1 Candidatus Nanopelagicales bacterium | reverse complement strand
GAGCAGGCTGCAAGACTGCCGAGCAGGAGCACGGCTCCGGCGAGAGCCGCGGTGCGGCGAATGGTGCTCATTGTTGACCTCCATAGGTTTCCGTTGATGTGGATGAATTCTCCACCATGTGCCGATCCGACGGAGCAGGACGCTCCGAACCCTTACGATGCTTTGATGTTGAGCCGACGAGGATTCATCGCTCGCCTGTCCGCCGCACTCGCCATTTCGGTTGCCGCCGTACTGGCACACCCCGCCGTAGCCATGGCCGCCGATTCCCAGGACATGCTCAAAGCCGGGGACATGCCCTACTCCTCGGGCGGGGCCGATGGTCCCGTCGTATTTGCACCCGACCTGCCCGCCGTCGCAGGGCTGCAGTTGTGCGATGCCACCCTGGGAACACGGAATGTCAGCATCGCCGGCCCGAAGAAGTTCAGCCAGGTGCTGATCCCGGCCGGTTCAGGCGGGGTCGTCAGCCAACTGGCGTACGAGTTCACGTCCGCCGCTGTCGCGCAGAAGGCCTGGCGCCAGGCAGTCAAGGCCGTCAAGCAATGCGACGGGAAGTTCAAGGGCCAGCAGGCCGGCCTGGGCTCCGTCCGCACGATTCTGAGCAATGGAAAGACGGGGGAATCGCGCCCCAACTTCTGGGTCAACCACAGTGACCTCTTCTCCAAGGAGAAGTCGACTGGTCGGGCAACTGACGTCCGGCTGAGCGTGTTCACCCAGGTGGGCAAGGCCATCCTCGTCACCAGCTACACCAAGACGCACACCGGCGCCCTCACTGATGGCCAGCGCGATGCCATCTACGGTCTAGCCGAGACGCTCAGCCAGCGTTGGGCAGCAGCCGCAGGCTGAGACCCCGGTGGCCGAGCAGCCCACGCGGGACACCTGCTCACAGGGACCGACCGGAAATGGCTCGACACGGGTAGGTTTTGACGATGACGTGGATCCGCAAGGCTGCCGTCGTCTTCGGCGTGCTGGTCGCAACTACGGCCGTCGGCCTGACCGGCTGGCTGGCGGTGACCGGCCAGCAGACCAAGGTCGAGCAAAGCCGACTGGACCCCTTCTACTTGCCCCCCGATCCGCTGCCTGGCCCGCCCGGCACGCTCATCCGTACTGAGCCTTTGGGAGTCTCGGTTCCCGGAGCGACAGCCCTTCGAATGCTGTACGTCTCGGAGCGACCGGACGGAACCCCGGCGGCGAGCAGCGGCATGCTGTTCATCCCTGACGCCCCAGCACCCACCGGTGGCCGACCCGTCGTTGCCTGGGCGCACGGCACGGTGGGCATGGGCGATGCCTGCGCTCCCTCCCGCTCGAAGAATCCCCTTCAGGACACCACCAACTGGCTGAACCAGATGATGAGCCTGGGTTGGATCGTGACGTCCACCGATTACGTCGGCCTCGGCACCCCCGGACCCGAGCTCTACCTGGTCAAGGAGGCGGAGGTCCGCGATGTCGTCAACTCGGTTCGCGCAGCCCGAAACCTGCCGCAAGCCGAGGCTGGCTCACGATACGTGGTGTGGGGTCACTCCCAGGGAGGTCACTCCTCGCTATGGACGGGCCACCTCGGGCCAAAGCTCGCACCCGAGCTCGACCTGCTCGGGGTCGCCGCAGCGGCACCAGCTGCCGAACTGATCGACATCATGGGTGCTCAATGGCAGACCGCAGTTGCCTGGGGCATTGGGCCGGAGGTGCTCATCTCGTGGCCTTACGTGGATTCGTCCCTGGAACCCGAGCAGATCGCCAGCACCGTCGGCCTGTCTGAATATCGAGGGCTCGCCGACCAGTGCACGAGCGATCCGAGCCTGCTCGTGCAAATCCTCGGCCAACGCGCGGCTGGTCGACAGTTCTTCGACGTCAACCCG
>JAULZL010000245.1:0-11782 GCA_032117355.1 Candidatus Nanopelagicales bacterium | reverse complement strand
CGGGTGGTGAAGGTCTTCTCCGGGCTCATGGTGGCCAGGGCAGTGACAGCCGTGACCACTTTCATGTTGGACGCGGGGAGCATGCTCTTGCCCCCACGCGTGGAGACGATGACCTCGCCCGTGGTCACGTCCTGAACAACCACGGATACATCCCGGCCCAGGTATGGGTTGTCGATCCGCGCGGCCAGTCGGTCGACCATGCGGGAGTTCACCTGCTCTGATCCAGGCTCGGCCCGGGCCGGTGAGGGGGCCAGCAAGGGAAGGCTGATCAGGGTTGCGACCACCGCGACGAGGCTCGAGGTGAGGCGCCCGGGTGCGAAGGTCATGCCTGATCATGGCGCACAATGGTCGTTGACCCAGACAATCCCGTGGGGTGAGCGCTGCCCGTGTCCGACCAGGAGGCTCAAGTGCATCGTTGGCGCAGTACGGCACTCGGCGTGCTCGGTTCCTGTTTGCTCGGCGCAGGCCTGTTCATGGGGGCTCCGGCAGCACAGGCTGATCCGCCGAAGATTGCCACCGGCTGGCTCCCGTACTGGATGACCAGCCCGCAGAAGCCGATGGGAATCGCTAGCACCACCGCGAATGCCGACCTGCTGACGGAGGTGTCGCCCTTCTGGTTCTCTGCTACCAAGGGCGGGCCGGCGGGGGTCACCGTGGGGTTCAATCCGAACTTCACCAACGCTGCTGCCAATGCGGCATGGTCCATGGCCCAACTGCGGGCTGCTGGGATGTCCGTGCTGCCGGCAATCGCCGATGGTTCCGGTGCTGGAACGATGGCAGCAACCCTCGCCGATCCAGCCCGGCGGACCCAGCATGTAACCGACATCCTCAACCTGGTTGTGACGAATGGCTTTGACGGAATCGACTTGGACTACGAGCAGTTTGCCTTTGCCGATGGCAGAGCCTCCTGGGCTGCGACCCAGCCAAACTGGACCGCCTTCGTCCAGGAACTCGGCGCTGCGCTCAAGGCGCAGGGAAAGCTGCTCTCCGTAACCATCCCGGGCCCATGCTCGACCACGAATGCCTGCGGCGGCACCAACGGCTATTGGGTCTACAACATGGTTGGCATTGCCCCCTCAGCAGACCGCATTCGGATCATGACGTATGACTTCCACTACAACGCACCCGGAGCGATCGCCCCGATCGGCTGGGTCACTGCAACGGCTCAGTACGCCGCATCCGTCGTTCCCCCCGCGAAGGTGCAGATCGGAATTCCGGCCTACGCCCGGTCATGGACGATCAAGGATGGGTCGAAGTTCCGATTGACGGGCACCTGCCCGACCAGCGGATCGGACTATCGCAAGCTCACGGCCATGGCTTCGGTAACCGCCGCTGACATTCCGGGTGTGCTTTCGACCCTGGGCGTGGATCCGGCCGCGGTGCAGTGGGATCCCGCAAGCCAGGAGAGTTGGGTCGAGTACAACAAGGCCGTCAACTGGACGGACGCCTCGGGCGTGGCCCAGACCTGCACGGCTCGGCGGGTGATGTGGTGGGTGGGCCCGCAAGGAGTACTCGCCCGAACCCAACTCGTCGGCCAATTCGGCCTCGGCGGGGTGGCCTTCTGGACGATTGGTGGTGAGGATCCCGCGCAGTGGCCGCTCATCCGCACCTACGCACAGCAGTTGGCGCCTGCAGCGACCATGGTCGCGCTGACGGTCCCGAGCGTGGCGGAACATGGATCCACTGTGGGGATAACCGCTAACGTCACCTCGAATGGCGCCCCCGTGACCGGCGTGGATGCGAGCCTTCAGTTTCAAAAGAATGGTGCGGACTGGGCGACGATGGCCACTGCACCACTTGGTCCGGACGGCTCGGTTGGATTCACTCCTGCGGTCACCGATCCTGGTCGGTGGCGGGTCTACGTCCCCGCGGCAGCGGGTCGCGCCGAGCAGGCCAGCGATCCCGCACCGATTGAGGTGACCCCGGTGCTTCGCATGACCTCATCGAAGAACAAGGCTGCCAAGGGAGAAACCCTCACCATGCGGGTCCTAGCCAGGCCAATCCTCGCCAAGCAGGCGATCGTGATCCAGGTGAAGGCAGGCGATAGCTGGCAGGTGGTCGGCCGCGACCGGGTCAATGCCAAGGGCGTAGCCAAGATCACCTTCACGGTAGGCGGCAAGGGCCGTAAGGAGTACCGGGCAGTGACCAAGGCATTCCGTGGCTACGGGGCAGCCGCCTCGACACCGGTCGTCGTCCGCGGAAGATGAGCCAGCAGGCAGATCTCGGGCAGTTCAAACCAGCGCAGTTGCTCAAAATCAGGCGATACCCCTTCGTGACCGGGGTTGGCTGGGAGATCACCGCCCGGGTCAGGCAGGGCCGGGTCAGGCAGGGTTGCGAGCAATTCCCTCGCCTCGCGCAGGTAGTCGACGAGGACGTCCTCGGCCGCCTGGTCATGCTGTTGGGGGTATCGCAGGCGTCCGTCCCGGTCATACGAGACCTGGCTAAGCCGCAGTGGCGGCTCGACGGCCCCGCGTCGGTGATGCCAGCGACCGGTGAGTGCATCGAATCGATACTGGGGCAGCAGGCGCCAGCCTTGGTCGGCTATCAGGGTCACAGCCTCCACCACATACCGAAAGACTTGCTCGGAGATGAAGTAATTGAAGTTGACGCGCACCCACCCGGGCTTGATGCCTTCGCATCCGCGAGTGATCTCGCGTTCGAATTCGTGCGAGCGTTCGATGTCTATCCCGAGGAGTCGGTGACCATAGGGACCGGCACAGGAGCAACCGCCCCTTGACTGAATCCCAAAGAGGTCATTCAGCACGGCGACGATGAAGTTGTGATGGAGGTAGCGACCTCGTGGGCTTCGGATGACGAAGGAAACGATCGACAGGCGGTCAGCGTTCAGGTTGCCAAGGATCTCGATCCGGCCATGTGACTGCCAGGTGGCAATCGCCCGCCTGACGAAGTCATCCTCGTGGGCCCGAATTACGTCGGTGCCGACCTCTTGCTTGAGTTGAAAGACCAGTCCGGCGCGGATCGACTCAACAATCGCCGGGGTGCCGCCTTCCTCGCGATGGACGGGGTCCTCGAGATATCGATGCTCTTCGGGGTTGACGTAGGCAACGGTGCCACCGCCGACGATGTCTGGTACCGAGTTCGCGAGGAGTTCTCGCCTGATGATGAGCAGGCCGGGAGTACCGGGGCCTCCGACGAACTTGTGCGGGCTGAGGACGATGGCGTCCTTGTAGGCGAGCGGGTGATCGTTGCAGCGCGGATTCATCTGGATGTCGACGTACGGCCCAGCCGCTGCGAAGTCCCAGAAGGCAAGGGCACCATGCTCGTGGAGGAGCGCACTGATGGCATGGGTGTCCGAGACGATGCCCGTGACATTGCTCGCCGCACTGAAGGATGCAAACTTCATGGGGCGGTCCTCGTAGCGCGCCAATTCCTCGCTCAGATGTTCGAGGTCGATGTGACCGTCCGCGTCCTCATGAATCGTGACCACGTCGGCAATGGACTCGCGCCAGGGAAGCTCATTGCTGTGATGCTCGAACGGTCCGATGAAGACGACCGGCCGCTCGGATTGAGGGATCTGTTCCCGTAGGTGGTAGCGATGGTCGAGGTCAGCCGGGATGCGTAGATTCAGGATGCCGATGAGTTTGTTGATGGCGCCGGTTGACCCGGATCCGCAGAAGATGACGCAGGTGCTGGCGTCGCCGTTGACCGCCTGATGAATGATCGCCCGAGCGTCCTCGCGAAGTCGGGTGGTCTGCAGGCCGGTGCCACTGGACTCCGTGTGCGTATTGGCGTATCGGGGAAGCACTTCCTGGCGGATGAAGTCCTCGATGAAGTCGAGAGCCCGTCCGCTTGCGGTGTAGTCGGCATAGGTAACGCGACGTGGGCCGAAGGGCCCATACATCACCTGGTCATCACCGATCACGGATTCCCGGAGGCGGGCAAGCACCGCAGGCTCGGCAAGTCCAGATGTCTGGTCGGGGATGACGAGGGTCATGTAGTGCAGGGTACGAGACAATGCCGCCATGTCGATAGCGCCCGCTCAGGCCGAGCTGACAGAGGCCAGGGTGGATCACCCGTGGATCACCATCGTGTGGAATGACCCCATCAACCTGATGTCGTACGTCACCTATGTCTTCATGACCTACTTCAAGTACGACCGTGCGAAGGCCGAGTCCCTCATGCTTGACGTTCATGAGAAGGGCAGGGCCGTGGTTTCCAATGGGACGCGCGAGGAAATGGAGCGCGATGTGACGGCCATGCACTCGTACGGACTCTGGGCGACCCTGCAGAAGGATGAGTGATGGGCTTCGACCGCACGGCCACTGACCGACTAGTCCTTCGACTGGAGTCCGTCGAACGCGGGGTGCTGCTCTCCCTTGTCGAACAGATGCTGCTCTTCGTGGCTCCGGCGGAGTCCCCCGCAGCGGATCCGTTGGCGGCGATGGTCGGAATCGATGAGGAGGCTGTGAGACCGGAGGATCCTGCCCTTGCCCGGTTGTTTCCGGATGCCTACCTTGATGACGACGAGGCGGCAGGCGATTTCCGTCGGTTCACGGAAAGGTCGTTGCGTGAGATCAAGCTGGCCCATGCGCGAAGCGTCGAAGCGACACTCCAGCGATCGGGGGAGAAACTCGTGCTGTCGGAGGATGAGGCCCTCGCCTGGCTGGGCTTTCTCAATGACACGCGGCTAGCCCTGGGGATTCGAATCGGGGTTACCGAGGATTCTCACGAGGAGTTGGCGGCTCTGGACGAGGAAGATCCGCGAGCTGGAAGTTTCCAGGTGTACGACTGGCTCACCTACCTACAGGACTCACTCGTGCAGAGTCTCATGCCCAATCACTGAATGGCAGGTCGTAGGAACATCAGTGATGTGGCATCCAGAGCATTCATGAGTCAGGCCACTCATGAGAAAGGGTGGTGGCCCCCAGAGGGGACCACCACCCTTTCAAAGGCCGGGCTCGGGATTGCCGACCGGCAGCATGTCAGCCGCTTGAAGGTGCGGCCTTGATCTCCTGATCGGCGAAGGCTGGATCGTCCACGAAACTCTTCTCGCGGGCGATCTTGTAGATAAGCAGGCCGAAGAGACACTTGGCCAGAACGTCGGCGACGGAGTAGCCAACCTGGCGCCACACGAAAGCGTCGGCACCCTCGATCCCGAACATGGGGAACATGTACGAGATCGGGTAGACGCCCCACGTTGCCAGCAGCAGCCAGCGAAGGCCAGCGAGGTCCTTGCCAACCTGGTTCGGCTGGTTCTTCGCAGCCTTGTTGAGCTCCACGAAGAGGATGTAGAGGATGTAGAGGAAGGGGATCGTGGAAAGCGCGCCCCAGATTGCCTTCGGTGCCGTGTCCATGGCGATCTCGCCCGGGTAGCCCAGGATGATCATCAGGGCGGAGGCCGGGATGAGCTTCATGAGCAGGGACTTGCGGATCTGCGGCGCGAGGGCCAGAACGGCAATCGTTTCGAAGAGCAGCAGCGGCACGGTGAGCAGCCAGTCAACGTAGCGGTAGCCCTCGTTGAAGCCCTCGCCGTTGACGAGCACATAGCTCATGGCGTCCATCGCCGTGGCGGGGCTGCCCTCTCCGACAGCGATGTATGCCTCGCCGAAGGAGTTGAAGATGCGGTAGTAGTGGTACGCGGCGATCAGGCAGACCATCGCCGAGATCACCAGGGCCTGGCGGTAGCGGGGCAGGACGCGCCCCTGCACTACCAGCAGGAAGATGAAGGTTGCCAGCATCGAGGCCAGCGCGAACGAAAGTACGTTGTATACCGTCTGGAATTGCGAATAGTCGAGTTCGAGAACTCCCACCGAGGACCTCCAAGGTCTGATCATGGAACCAAAATGACATGTGCTGCGATTTTCAGCGGCGTGGAGCGGTCTCCCGATGATCGCTACGCGTCGGACGGCAGCATTCTCTTACCGGACCAGGGGCGCAAGTCGAATCGCTCATGAAACGATCACGATCAGATAAATTATGGGGAATTGTCCCAAATGTTCAAATAGCCGATCTCGTAGGCTTCCGCTGTGCTAAGCATCCGACGGGACCTTGTGGATCAAATCGTGGCCCATGCCCGCGCAGACCATCCAGATGAAGCCTGCGGTGTGATCGCTGGCCCCGTGGGCACCCGACGTCCAGAGCGCTTCATCGCAATGGTGAATGCGGCTCGCTCGCCTACCTTCTACGAATTCGACTCGACAGATCTCCTGCGGCTTTACCGCGAGATGGACGATCGGGATGAGATCCCCGTGGTGATCTACCACTCGCATACGGCGACGCAGGCGATGCCCTCGCGGACGGATATCGCGTTGGCTGCTGAGCCCGATGCGCACTATGTGGTCGTGTCGACCCGCGAGACGGGTCCCCTCGATGGGCCCTACGAATTTCGGTCCTTTCGCATCGTGGACGGCGAGGTCAGTGAGGAAGTGGTTGAGGTAGTCGACCAGTACGTGACCTGACGCACTGATCGGCACCGCGCTTTTCGGCACCGCCCTGGTGGGCACCGTCCCACGCTGCGCCGTCCTGCGAACGACTTGCAACTGCTCCGGTGCGAATGGCGCTCTTGGCGGCAGGTTCGTAGGCTCAGTCTCGTTGATTTCGGTTTCTCCGGTTTGATCAGTTCTGTGAAGGGGACGTCCATGTCCGTGGAGGTACGGATCCCGACCATCTTGCGCACCTATACGGGCGGTGAAAAGGTCGTGACTGCCAGCGGCGGGACCCTTGGGGACGTGATCAAGGACCTTGACGCGAACTTCGCCGGTATCTCCGAGCGACTCGTTGATGACAGCGGCCTGCGCCGATTCGTCAACGTCTATGTCAATGACGAGGACGTGCGCTTCCTCGATGGTCTCGCCACTGCCGTCCAAGACGGGGACTCCGTGACGATCCTCCCCGCTGTTGCAGGTGGTGGCACCGACTCGATCTTCGCGGCCAGTTGACCCGACGATGAGATTCAACTCCCTTCTGGAGTCGGTTGGCCATACTCCCCTCGTGGGGCTCCCGCGCCTGTCACCGTCCGCCGATATCCGGCTGTGGGCGAAGCTCGAGGATCAGAACCCGACGGGCTCGGTTAAGGATCGCGCCGCGCTCGCCATGATTCGGCAGGCGGAAGCTGATGGCCTCCTGGCACCGGGTGCAACCCTGCTGGAACCGACGTCAGGGAACACCGGGATCTCCCTGGCAATGGTGGCCAGGCAGCGTGGCTATCGCCTGATCTGCGTAATGCCGGAGAACACCTCTGTTGAGCGGCGTCAACTGCTGCAGATGTGGGGCGCTGAGGTGATCCCGTCCCCCGCTGCCGGAGGCTCAAACGAAGCAGTGCGTGTCGCAAAGGCGCTGGCGGCCGAGAATCCCGACTGGGTGATGCTCTACCAGTACGGCAATGCGGCCAATGCCCAGGCGCACTACGACACGACCGGTCCGGAGCTCTTGGCGGACCTGCCAACGATCACGCATTTCGTGGCGGGTCTCGGCACGACGGGGACGCTGATGGGTGCAGGGCGCTACCTTCGCGAACACAAGGCTGACGTGCAGATCGTTGCCGCTGAGCCCAGATACGGCGAACTTGTCTACGGTCTTCGAAACCTCGACGAGGGCTTCGTCCCCGAGCTCTACGACGAAACGGTGCTGACCACTCGATTCTCCGTCGGTGCTCGCGATGCAATCCGGCGCACCCGCGAGTTGCTCGACGCCGAGGGAATCTTTGCCGGCCCGTCGACCGGTGCCATCCTGCATGCCGCCTTGGGTATGGCGACCAAGGCCCAGCGGGCGGGCGAGGTTGCCGACATCGCCTTCATCGTGTGCGACGGGGGCTGGAAGTACCTGTCTACCGGTGCCTATGACGGCACGTTGGACGAGGCAGAGTCGGCCCTGGAGGGCCAACTCTGGGCGTGAGCTGGTCCCGGGAGGATCCGGCCAAGTCGCGCGATGAGCACCGCCGCCACGTGAAGCATCGTCCCTACAGCCCTGACGCGGACCGGGCATCGCCGTAGGCTTGCCGTGCCATGGCGGACGCACCGATCGGAATCGTCGACTCAGGGGTCGGCGGACTGACTGTCGCCCGAGCCATCCTCGATCAGTTGCCCCATGAGCCCATCCGCTACGTCGGAGACACCGCCCGCGGCCCCTATGGCCCCCGGCCGATCGCTGAGGTTCGCGAGTTCGCCATGGAGATCATGGATCAACTTGTCGACGACGGGGTTAAGGCCCTGGTAATCGCCTGCAACTCGGCGAGTGCAGCAACCCTGAGGGATGCGCGTGAGAGATATGGCGTCCCGGTGATCGAGGTCGTTCATCCAGCCGTCCGGCGAGCAGCTGCCGCGACGCGCTCGGGTCGAATCGGGGTGATCGGCACCCAGATGACCATCACCTCACGCGCCTATGAGGATGCCTTCGCTGCAGCACCAAGTGTCACCCTCATCTCAGCGGCCTGCCCGCTCTTCGTCTCGTTCGTCGAGGCAGGGGTCACCGGGGGCACGGAGTTGCTCAAGGCGGCCCAGGAGTACCTCGAGCCGCTGCAGCGCGCCGACATCGACACACTGGTCCTCGGGTGCACCCACTACCCCCTGCTCACCGGGGTGCTGTCCTACGTCATGGGGGAATCGGTGACCTTGGTGTCCAGTGCCGAGGAGACGGCCAAGGATGTCTACCGAACCCTGGTTGCCCAGGGCATCGTCCGCGATGCGAACCTGCCGGAGCCTGAGCACCGGTTCATGGCAACGGGTGACCCGATCGACTTCCAGCGGCTGGGCCGCAGATTCCTTGGGCCGGAAATCGGCCAGGTGACGGAGTTTGCATGAAGCTCACTGTGCTCGGCTGTGCCGGATCCTTCCCAACCGCTGATTCCCCGGCGTCCAGTTACCTCCTTGAGCATGAGGGGCAGCGAATCGTCCTCGATATGGGCAATGGATCGATCGGGAACCTGCAGCGGCACGTTGACCTTGATCAGCCGGACGCAATCAGCGCAGTGCTGCTGTCCCATGGTCACCTCGACCACTGCGCGGACCTCGGCTCGTTGTACGTGATCCGTGCGTACCATCCATCCACGCGATTCGGCCGCCTTCGCGTCTTTGGGCCGGTGGGTGTTGCCCAGCGGATGGCTGCCCTGTACGGATCGAGTGTCGCGGCGCTGGAAGCCTCCTTTGAATTCATCGAGTTCACCGGTGGGCCCGAGATCGTGGGCCCGTTCACCGTGACGACATGTGCGGCCAGGCACCCCGTCCCATCTGTTTCCATTCGGGTCGCGACGCCCGGCGGGTCAATGGTCTACTCCGGCGACACCGGGCCCAATGAGGAACTCATCACGCTTGCGGTGGATGTGGATCTCGCCGTCTTCGAGGCCTCCTTCGTCGGGGACGACAATCCGCCGGATCTCCATCTGACCGGTGCGGCGGCCGGTGAGCATGCGAGGCTTGCCGGCGCCCGGAAACTCCTACTCACCCATCTCGTCCGTTGGAATGACGATGAGGACGTTCTGGCCGAGGCTGCCTCAGCTTTCGATGGCCCCATTCAGCTGGCCCGGCCGGGCCTGACCCTTGACATCTGATCACGGCTGAACGCGCGCTGACTATCGTGTCGACATGACCCGCTCTGATGGCCGCACCGCCGACCAGCTTCGTCCCATCACCTTCGAGCGCGACTGGCTCGACCAGGCTGAAGGGTCGGTGCTGGTCTCCTTCGGACGAACCAAGGTGCTGTGCGCGGCGTCCTTCACCGCTGGTGTACCCCGGTGGCTTAAGGGATCGGGTAAGGGTTGGGTGACTGCGGAGTACGCGATGCTGCCCCGCTCGACGAACACCCGATCCGATCGTGAATCGGTTAAGGGCAAGCTCGGTGGCCGCACTCAGGAGATCTCACGGCTCGTGGGCCGCAGTATCCGCGCCGTGGTCGACATGTCGATCCTGGGTGAGAACACCATCGTGCTCGACTGCGATGTCCTGCAGGCTGACGGTGGAACCAGGACAGCCGCGATCACCGGGGCTTACGTTGCCCTCGCCGACGCGCTTGTCTGGGCGAGGGAGTCAGGGCTGATCGTCCGGGATCCGCTGACCGACTCGGTAGCCGCCGTCAGCGTCGGGATCATCGAAGGCGAGCCACGGCTGGACTTGCACTACGACGACGACGTGCGAGCACAAACTGACATGAACGTGGTGATGACGGGAAATGGTCGTTTCGTTGAGGTGCAGGGAACTGCGGAGGGGGAGCCCTTCGACCGGCACCTCCTTGACCAGTTGCTGGCTCTCGCGGCTGACGGCTGCGCTGAGATCACCGGCCTGCAGCACATGGCACTGGCGCTGCCAAAGGTGGCGCGGGCGTGACGATCCGCGTCGTCCTGGCCAGCCGCAATCCCAAGAAGGTTGTGGAATTGCGGCGCATCCTGCTCGATGCCGGGCTGGACATTGAACTGGTCGGGACGGACGAGTTCCCCGACCTGCCGGATGTCGAGGAGACAGGCACCACCTTCGCTGCCAATGCGCTGCTGAAGGCTCGCGAGGTATGCGCGTTCACGGGCCTGGTGGCGGTGGCCGACGACTCCGGGCTCGCCGTTGATGCGCTCAACGGGATGCCCGGAATCCTGTCGGCTCGCTGGGCGGGTCGTCACGGGGATGACGGGGCAAACCTGGACCTCGTCCTTGCTCAACTCGACCACGTGCCGCCGACCCGGCGTTCGGCGGCCTTCCACTGCGCCGCTGCCGTGGCCATGCCGGATGGCACCGAGCGGGTCGTGGAAGCAGCATTGGAGGGAACCCTCACCAGTGCCCCGCGGGGAACGAATGGCTTCGGCTATGACCCCATCTTCGTCCCGCTGGGCTCCACCCGGACGACGGCCGAGATGACCGCTCAGGAGAAGGACGCCATCAGCCATCGTGGGCGGGCCTTGCAGGCCCTGGTTCCGGTGCTCCGCGACCTGCTTGCCTGACCGCCAAGGCGCAGATGCGCCTGCCCCCGCGTGATCGGTGCACCGAGTACGACGGATGTCGGCGAGGTAGCCCTGACGTGGACTGTGGCAGGGCGCATGACAGCCCGATGTGAACAGTGCGGAAGGAGGGACTTGAACCCTCACGCCTCTCGGCACAGGAACCTAAATCCTGCGTGTCTGCCATTCCACCACTCCCGCGTGTGGGACAGGCTAGTTCAGGCCACATCGCCCACGGCGAGGAGTGTCGTGCTTTCCCATCACTGCAACGGGACACCACTGCGCGGGACATCACTGCGCGGGCTGACTACTCGGTGGCGTGTGAGCCGTTCTTGCGGCAGGGCAGGCAGACCAGCGTGCGCGGGTTGGGAACCTCAGGTCCGTCGAGGTAGCTTTCCCAGGGATCTCCGGCTGCTACGTACCCCTGATCGGCTACCCATGACATCAGAGCCTGGTACGCGTCCCCGATCGTGTTGTACGTCCCCACGTGGGTGGTGACCGCCACGGTCCCACCTGGCAGGGTGATGGGCTCAACCGAGTCCTGCTGGTGGACGCTGCCACTTGCGGGAAATCCTGCCGCGACGTCGAACTCCCCGTCCTCAATGCGATAGACGCCGAAGGGGGGTCCGGTGGGCACCACCTGCTGGGCAGCCATGGCTGCACCGACAGCCCCGAATGCCTTGCTCAGAAAGGGAGCAAGTTCGCTCTCCCGAACGTGGGCGCGAAGCACCGCAGCCGGCTGCTGTGGTCGCTCTTCGATGCGCACTTCATACGACATGGTCATCACCTCGCCAGCACTCTCGCATCGATCAGGATGCGGACTCCCGGCGAGGGGAACTGAGGGGCGGCACTGACCGGCCATGGACCGTCCGGGCCTGGGCCCTGCAGCTAGTCGGCCAGCCCGAG
>JAULZL010000244.1:0-2237 GCA_032117355.1 Candidatus Nanopelagicales bacterium | reverse complement strand
TAGCTCGCTGGCTTGCGGACCTGCTACCCGAGGTCGACGACTCCGCACGACAGCTTGAACCCATCATGGCGAGCGCGGTGCTCTCGACGGTCACCGCGCAGCTCAAGCGAACGGTTGGCGTCGACTACTCCCAGTACAAGGAATCAACCCTTCGCCGCCAGATTCAGCGCCGAATGGCCGTTCGGCAGACAAGCGACGTCGATGCCTACGTGACCATGCTGCTCCACGATCCCCGCGAGGCTCAGAGGCTGTCGGACAACCTTCTGGTGACTGTTACCTCCTTCTTCCGAGATCCGGAGGCATTCGAGGCCCTACGCGGCGAACTCGCGGCATACCTGTCTCGACTGGAAGCCGATCAGGTCATCCGGGTGTGGGTCCCCGGGTGCGCGACGGGTGAGGAGGTCTACTCACTGGCGATGATCATCGGCGAGATCCTTGACTTCCCGGCGGACCTGAGTCGGCGGCTCAAGGTCTTCGGTACCGATCTAGACGAGTCAAGCCTGACCATTGCCCGCAGGGCAATCTACCCGGCGTCCGTGGCCGGGCAGATACCCGAGGTCTTGAGCCGAGCCTTCACGAAGAACGTGCTGGATGGCTTTCAAATCTCGGACGTGATTCGCGAGTGCACCGTGTTCGCCAAGCATGACGTGTGCAGTGATCCGCCATTCCCGCGTATCGACCTGGTGTCGTGCCGAAACACGATGATCTACTTCACCTCGCCGTTGCAGAAGCGCGTGATCTCGACCTTCGGCTTTGCCCTGCGGCCAGGTGCGCTGCTCTTCCTCGGGAAGGCGGAGAATCTCGATCGGTTCGCCCGGGGGTTCCGGGCGCTCGACGGCCAATGGCGGATCTTCGAGCGCACCGCCGAGCAGGTACCACTTTCAAGTCAGCCCAATAATGTCACCGTCCGGCAGGCCTCAACCGCTGTCAGGTCCGCGGTACGAGGACGACCGGGAGGCGAGATCGTCCGTGAGCATTACGTGGCGATGCTTGAGGCCCTGCTGGGCGCCAGCGGACGTGCCTGTCTTGTGGTGGACGACGATCACAATCTCCTGCAGGTCGTCGGTGATGTGGCCCCCTACTGCCAGTTGCCGGAGGGCAGGATCACTACTGCTGCCGAGTCCTTCCTGCGACCCGAACTCCAGGGTGAGGCTCGAGCCCTGCTCTTGCTGTGCCGGGCCGATCGGATGCCAGTCACTGGCCATGACATTCATGTCGCGAGTCTCGGATTCAGCGTCCAGCTGCAGGCAAGCCCCCTGCGGGTTGGTGACGCCGACTGCACGATCCTCACTTTTCTACCTTCCCCCGTAACAGGAGACTTGGGCCGACCCTTGCCGGCGCGCAACGAAATCTTCGATCGGGAGATCCAGCGACTTGAGCGAGAACTACTCGCGGGGCAGGACACCCTTCGACGATCTCTTGCCGAGCTGGAGGCCGTGAACCAGGAGCTTGAGGCTTCGGCTGAGGAGTTGCAGGCATCCTCTGAGGAGCTTCAGTCCTCGAACGAGGAACTGCAAGCGTCCAATGAAGAACTGCAAGCCACGAACGAGGAACTCGGCACGCTCAATCAAAAACTCCGCGAGCGCAGTGATGACCTCCAACAACTCAACGTCGACCTCGAGAACATCCAGGCATCGCTGAGCCAGGGCATGGTGATGGTTGATCAAGAGCTGCGGGTAACGCGATTCACTCCGTTGGCCGTGCGGGTCTTCGCCTTGATGGAGGCCGATCGCGGCAAGTCGTTGCTCACCGTTCCCACGACGATGCCGATCCGGACGCTTGAGGTGTCGCTTAAAGCAGTCATCGCCGGCGAGCAGCGGCGCAGCATCAACGCGACAGATGGCACTATCTCCTACCTCGTCCAGATCTTGCCGTATTGCGATGAGGATGGACGCTGCCTCGGCGCAATCGTGACGCTGACGGACGTAACCGAGGTGGTGGACCTGCGCTCCGTCGCGCAGCAGGTCCTAGCCCAGCAGGTCGTCGCCCAGCAGGTCGTCGCCCAGCAGGTCGTCGCGAGTGGGAACAGCGAAGGCCTGGATGGCAAGGCCCGTCCGGACAGCGACTGACCCTGTCGCTGGTCATCCCGCCTCGACGTCAATCAACCGCAAGGAGGCTCGCGGCGTGTGCTTGCTCGGCCCCATCAACCTGGCCGACAAGATGATGCTTCAAGCGGGGGGGGGTGTCCCTATGTCGTTCGTCAAGCGGCTGCGGGCCTTGAGGGGGTGTAGGGCTTG
>JAULZL010000243.1:0-2133 GCA_032117355.1 Candidatus Nanopelagicales bacterium | reverse complement strand
ATGGCTGCGATCAGTTGGAAGGCTACACCGGGCTCGCGGGCGGGCGGTTGCAGGAAGCCGATCTCGCCGCGGCGCAGGACAGGGATCTGGATGGCCGGCCCGATCTTCAGGTTGCCGCCGCGGGTCTTGGGGACCTCGATGGGCGGCAGGGTGGCCAGGGACGTGTAGTCGAAGATGCTGTCGCGCTGGGCCTTCACCTCATGCTGCCAGGTCGAGCAGACCTCGGGCACGCCGCGGCTCTCGGTGATCTGGCGGTGGATGAGCTCGGAGCGCCAGATGACGAAGGGGTACTGCCCGTGCGCGTAGTCCAAGGCCTCGAAGTAGCCCCACTTGTCGCCGACCTGGGGGCTGAAGACGGTGTAGAACACGCCCGGGATGCCGTCGGAGTCGATTGCTTTTTGGTAGGCGTAGACCACCTCGATCAGGTTCTCACGGTCGAGGATGGAGTTTTCGGCAAGGCCGACGGCGCCGTAGGTGTAGGCCGAGTAGTCACTGAAACGGCCCATCGTGTTGATGGCCTCCTGGGCCCACTCGGCGTCCCACTCCTCGGTCTCGACCTTGTTCAGGAGCTGGGCCTCGGTCATGTAGAACCGGCGGAAGACTACCCGGGCACTCTGGATGTCGGTGGTCTCGGGCGGGAAGACCAGCTCGTCGTAGGGCGCCAGGGCTGCGACCATGGGCTTGTTCGTGACCATCGTGGGGATGGGGAACTCGCACTCGCCCTCGGTGCGCAGGTCGCGGATGGCCTTGAGGGCCCGGCGCTTGCGGAGGTTTGGGAAGGCCGAGAGGAGGAGCTCCGCGGATTGGTCGTCGGCCTCGGGGTTGGCGATGAGGTTGGGCAGGTCGGCAAGGATGGAGTCCGCAGGAGATTGGGCGGCCAGGGCCATGATCTGGTCCATGGTCAGGTACTGCTCCTTTTGACCCATCTCCTGCTGCCAGGTGACGTGCACGCCGGCCCAGCCGTAGGTCCAGAGGTACTGGGAGAGCAGTTCGACCTCGCGGGTGAGGTCATTGTACATCTTCGCGTTGACCGTCCAGTCCATCAGGTTGTGCGCGGTGACGGCCTGGTCGAGCTGGCTGATGTTGGTGGGGCTGACGCGGAGCATCGAGCGCCAGAAGGAGGTGCTGCAGAGGTCCACGAGGCCGTTGATCACCTCGTCGGCAAGCGGGATGCGCGTGTCGGAGGCACCGTCCCAGGGGAAGGCCGGCTTGTTGCGGTTGGCATCATTCCACTTCTTGCCGTCGTCGGTCTGCCCAGGCCAGCGGCAGTAGCGCACATTCTCGGCATTCTCGACCCGGGCGAAGACGCCGTAGTCGGTGGCCGAGCGCCGCAGCTCCTCGGTCAGTGCGCTGACATTGGGCTCGTCGCCGACCCGTGCCATCACGTCGGTTGCCTGCTTGTAGGAATCTCCTTGCATAGTGAAATGGTTTAGTATCCGCCGCCGCCGCGACAATCAAAGCCCCCGCGGCCTACGAACGCAAGACCGGAGACCAAAAGCATCCCCAGGCAGTCGATGGGATCCTTGGTGCAGCCCTTCTGCCCGTCGCGGCCGGTGTGCTCGGAGAGTGCGTAGGTGAGGTTGGCGCAGTTGTCGGTGATGTAGAGGGAGGGCTCGTTGAGCGGGGTGAGAGGCTGGGTGGCGTCGTAGGAGAGGAGCGAGTTGATGGCACTGGTGCGCTGGTCGACGGGCACGCCGGGTGCCGGAATGAATGCCATGGGCTCGTCGAGGGGGTTGTCGGACTCGGCCAGGAGGTCGATGAGCGTGGTGCCACCGGCCTCGGATAGTGCGGGGGAACCGCCGGCCTTTGGGTCGATCAGGCGCATCACGGGCTCGCCGTAGCCGAGATCGGACTCGATCTGGCGGAAGAGGGCGCGGTACTCGGAGATGGAACGGCCGGCGTCGAGAGTTTGCGCGGGGCCGAGCTTGCCGTCGGGCTTTTCGCTGGGCAGGGCCCACTCGCCGTAGTTGCTGAAGTCCGGGAACTCGCGGACCACGATGCGCTTGCCGTCCTCGTACACCAGGAGCCAGAGGCAGAACCAATTCCGGGCGCCCGCGGGGTCACAGACCATGTACAGGGTGCCGCCGGGGGGCACTTTGGATGCTGGAATGCAGTGGATATCCGGGCGGAAAC
>JAULZL010000242.1:0-3984 GCA_032117355.1 Candidatus Nanopelagicales bacterium | reverse complement strand
GTCTTGGTGACGCTCGGGATTGGTGCGATTGGAATACCGATCTACGGTCTGAGCTGAGCACCCCGCGAGTCCGCGCGCAATAGGGTCCGGGATATGCGAATCCGCCGCCTTTTTGCACTCGCCTCCTGCAGCGCAGCAGTCGTAGCCATGACCGCCGTTGCCTGGATTCAACCGGTGGCGGCTGAGACCTTCAGCCGTCCAACAGCACCCTCACAGGTCACGGCGACCGTCCAATCCGGTGGGGTCCTGGTGAAGTGGACGGGCAGCGAGAACGCCATGCCACCCATCACCCACTATGTGGTGCACGCCGGACCGGACTCATGCCCGGTCACCGTGCCCGCGAGCCAGCAAAGCGCCCTCATGCCGTTTATCAAAGGCCCGGCGACGATCGTCCCGAAGGTCCAAGCAGTGAATGCCTATGGATTCTCTCCGAATGCCGATGCTGCGCCCATCACGGTGCCACGTGTGGCGACCCCGGGCTACCGCAATGTTCAGTTCCTGCAGTTCAGCGATTTCCATGGGGCGATCGAGCCCTCAAGGACGAGCATCGGGGCTGCGGCAATGGTGTCGGCTCTTGCAAACGATCGCTCCACCGTGCTGAGCTCCTTTGTTGTTTCGAGCGGGGACAACATCGGTGGTTCTCCCGCTATCTCAAAGGAGTTCGACGAGGTTCCAACGATCAAGGCCCTCAACCTCATGGGCCTTGACATCTCGACCTTCGGCAATCACGAGCATGACGAACCTCTCGCGAGCCTCCGTTCGAGCATCGAGCTCTCCGACTTCCCATGGGTCGCTTCTGGCTACGACAGCATCGATCCACTGCAAGGGCCGTCAAGAAGCGTCAAGGACGTCCTTGTCCTCGAACGCGGACGGGTCAAGGTGGGCTTCATCGGACTCAATACCGCTGACCTAGCGACCCGGGTTGATGGGGAATCACTGAAGGTCCAGCAAGGGGATCAACTCGAAGTCAAGGACGG
Organism: Candidatus Nanopelagicales bacterium; assembly: GCA_032117355.1. GTDB lineage: Bacteria > Actinomycetota > Actinomycetes > S36-B12 > S36-B12 > REEB460. The sequence continues at coordinate 3,007 of JAULZL010000242.1, read as the reverse complement.
CACCGCCAAGATTGCCCGACTCGTAGGCAAGGCGCGTGAGCAGGGAGCCCAACTGATTGTCGCCCTCGTCCACCAGGGCTGGGATGCGAACGTCGATGGCCAGCCGATCGGACCGCTTATCGATGTCGCCTATCGCCTTCCCGGAGTAGACGTCATCTTCGGCGGAGACTCACACCAGCAGTACGCATCGATCGTGAACGATCTTGCAGTGGCGCAGGTGCCGAACTCAGGTCAGATGTACTCGCGGACGGTGGTCTGCTTGGATACGCGATCCAATAGGCCAATCGGGACGAGCATTGACTTCGTGACCAAGGCGATGCTCGACGGCATCACGGAGGACTCAAAGACTGCTGCAATGGTGCAGCGGTATCGAGCAGCGCTGACTGCACGGCTCGATCAGAAGATCGGCACGGTCGATGGCATCTTTCCCAGGGGCGGCAATCCACCAGTGGAGCGCTCCGGCGAGACCGCGATGGGAGACTTCGCGACAGACGTCATCAGGGCTACCTACGGCACGGACTTCGCACTCCTCAATGGGGGCGGCATCCGCGACACACTGCCAGCGAGTTCATATCGGCCAGCCGATCCAGCCCTCCGGCGCCCGGGCGGCCCAGGGCCATTCGATGTGGTGCTCGGCGACCTGCTCTCGGTCTTTCCGTTCGGCAACAATGTGGCCACCACGACCGTGACCGGCAACGGGCTGTGGCAGGCCCTGGAAAACGGAGTATCGAAGTGGCCCACAGACGGTCGCTTCCCGCAGGTCTCTGGCCTGAGGTTCGCCTTCGATCCGGACCGGCCCGTCGGCTCAAGGGTGGTTTCCGTCACCATGCCGGACGGCACCCCGATTGCCGCGGACGGTCGGGCGTACACCATCACCACGGTTGATTACCTCATTACCGGCGGCGACGGCTACGGGAGTGTCTTCTCGCCCTCGTCATCCGTTATGCGCGAGCCCTACATTGACGCGGTCATCAGCGCGTTCAAGGCGGACCTCGCGGCGGGCCGACTGACAACCGTTCCCAGGGCCGATGGTCGCATCCAAAACCTTTCAACCAAGCCCTGAGTTTGAAGAGCACCAAGCGCGGCCCAAGAGCGTGGTCGGCGCCCGGGTTCCGCCCTGGCATCACATCCGCTCACGTGCCTGGACAGTGGTCCGTAGGGGGCCCAGTACCCACTCCTAGATGAGGGAGGGCGCATCCCGCAGACGAACAGGCGCCGACGCTCCGCTAGGCGGCGCCCCAGTCGCGGAGGCGATGCGGATGCAGGCCGTGCCCTCTCCTCCCCGTATGCAGGCGGAGTGCCGACCCTCGGTGGACGGCGCGACCACCTCCCTGACCCGCGGCCCCGCGTGAGCCATCTTCAGGATCCGGTGCTGGTGCGGCACCCCCGGCCACTGCCTGACCTGTTCATCGGAAGGCAGGGCGCAGACGCAAGGCCGGCGCGGAGGATTCTTAGGGCCCCCTGAAACCCCACAATGGCCCGAAGTGCAATCCCGACCTCCCCGCACAAGCCCGAATGCGACACCACCGCCGGTCGTGGCCCGGATTCTGGAACTTCGTGAGGCGCTGCTTGCCGACGGCTGCGACGCCGGCCCGCACTCCATCGATCCTCGCCGTCGTGCAGAAGAAGGACCGCCCCAACCACCCCCAGACCCAGGGCAAGGTCGAACACCTCAACGTCGGCATTAGGCACGCACGCACCCGAATTCGCATGCTCGTCCACGACAGGAACGTCATCGTCATCGACCGCGACACCGGCGAGATCCTCCGCGAACTGACCATCGACCCCGCCCCGGCCACCGCACCGGCGGCATGCCCAGGGGCTACACGTTCCCCCAGAAAAAAGATGTCCCGGGACACCCGATGAGGATGTCCCGGGACTTCACATCGTGGGCGATACAGGATTTGAACCTGTGACCTCTTCCGTGTCAAGGAAGCGCGCTAACCCCTGCGCCAATCGCCCTCTGCCGCTCGCAAGCGGCGCTGCCCGACAATACACGACCTCGCTCTAGGGCGAGACCTCACTCCCGTCGTCGTCGGCTTCATCGAGCACACGGTCGGCTTCGTGGGCGCTCACCCTGTTGATTCGGTTGACATTTGAGACGATGCCGCCGATCAGCGCGAGTTGCGCAGTCTGCTCAGCATGCCGAACAGCCTCCCTCGCAGCGGTGCCACCCAGCTGCTCGGTGGGGTCGTCGGCGGCGATGTTGTCGGCCGCCATGCTGATGAGTTCCGCGAGCGGACTTCTTGCAGCCTGGGGGATTGAGGGCGCTGATGGTTCGTTCGCCGAGGCGGCAATATCCGCGGTGATGGTGATGACCCGGGTGGACATGACTCGTACGGAATCTGCCGTCCCCTTGAGCGAGTCCAAGTCCTCGGGATCGATGCGCGGGCTCCATCGCCGATGGGAGCGCAAGTCCTCAAGGCGGGCGTCGATGCCCAAGGAAGCGTTCCTGAGGTCTCTGGCGTGCAGATACCACTCGCTCGCGGTCTCGCCGTTGACGGGCTCACGCAGCCCTGCACCAACTTCAGACAGCAGCTGGGCTAGTTGCTGCTGGATCTCGCTCAACTCCGTCCGCAGTAGGCGGGTGTCCTTCGTGGGTGAAGCGAGGTAGGACGCGGCAAGTGCGCACGCCGCGCCGATCACGACTCCTACGAAACGCTCCACGGCAAGTTCTGTGGTGAAGTGCGTGCCAATCACCAGGATGACGGTGACCGCGATGGCCGCAGCGACGAAGGGGGTCTCGGACAGCGAGGAAAGCCGGAGCATTCGGGCGAGAGCAAAACTCAGCAGCACGAGAATAAAGAGCACCACCGGTCCCGTGCCGATGATCGAGACGATGCCGAGCGCGATCGTTGCTCCGATAAGCGCGCCGATCGTCTGCACTACGCCCTCTTTGACGGCATGGTGAAAAGCGGCCCGAATGGTGACCAGGGCGGTGATCGCCGCTGGTACCGGGTCAGCCCATGGAAGAACCTCGGCGATGAGGTAGGCAACTACCGTCGCG
>JAULZL010000241.1:0-8397 GCA_032117355.1 Candidatus Nanopelagicales bacterium | reverse complement strand
GGCTGAGCGCCCATGAAGGAGCCACCATCGACTGGCTACCCGTCAATGCGGCCGGCCGGGTCGATCTCAGCGCCCTGCGGGCCCTGGAGGTTCCCGATTCGGTCGCCCTCTGCACCGTGATGTGGGCCAACAACGAGGTAGGAACCGTCCAGCCCGTGCAGCAGATTGCCGACCTGTGCCGCGAGGCGGGAGTGCCCTTCCACACCGACGCGGTACAGGCCCTCGGCACGGTGCCGATGGACCTCGGCGCGGTGGGGGCGACCGCGGTGACCATCAGCAGCCACAAGGCCGGTGGGCCATTCGGCGTTGGGGCGCTCGTCCTCGATCCAGCGGTGCGTCCGGTACCCCTGCTGCACGGTGGCGGCCAGGAGCGTGACGTGCGGTCGGGAACGTTCGACGCGCCAGCAATTGCTGCTTTCGCGGTTGCCGTTCGTCATGCAGTTGCCGAGCAGGCGGGTCATTCCCTGCGAGTGCGGGCCCTGCGCGATGAGCTCATTCGCGGGGTGCTCGAGGCCGTGCCGAGCGCCCTCCTCAATGGTGAGCCGGACCTATCCGCTGACGGACGGCTACCCGGCAATGCGCACTTCTCCTTCCCCGGCTGCGAGGGCGATGCCCTGTTGATGCTGCTGGATGCGGCGGGCATCGATTGCTCAACCGGATCCGCCTGCACCGCAGGTATTCCCGAGCCCAGTCATGTTCTGCTCGCCATGGGGGTGGATGAGCCGACCGCTCGTGCCTCCCTTCGCTTCAGCCTGGGTCGAACCTCAACCTCTGAGGACGTCCGACGGGTGATTGCCGCGCTGCCGACGACAGTCGAGCGCGCTGCCCGTGCCGGACGCCTGACTGCGCGGCCAACTCGATGATGCGGCCACGTCGGTCAGGCGATGAACTCGGTGACGCTGTGAACTCGGTGACGCTGTGAACTCGGTGACGCTGTGAACTCGGTGACGCTGTGAACTCGGTGACGCTGTGAACTCGGTGATGCGATGAATGTGGTGACGTCATGAAGGTGCTCGTAGCGATGTCAGGAGGCGTCGACTCATCGGTTGCGGCGGCCCGGATGGTTGATGCCGGGCATGAGGTCACCGGGGTCCACCTGGCGCTGTCCCGTGCCGCGCGGGATGCCAGTGGCCGGGGCCGGGGCTGCTGCACCCTGGACGATGCCCGCGACGCCCGCCGGGTTGCCGACATGCTGGGGATTCCGTTCTACGTGTGGGACATGTCCGAGCAGTTCGCCGAACATGTCATCGCGGACTTCATCGAGGAGTACCAGCAAGGGCGCACCCCGAACCCCTGCCTGCGCTGCAATGAGCGGGTCAAGTTCACCGGCGTACTCGATCGGGCCCTGGCCATCGACTTCGATGCCGTGGCCACCGGCCACTACGCACTCGTGGTTTCCGGCCCGCAGGGACCCGAGCTGCACCGTGCCGTCGATCCGACGAAGGACCAGTCGTACGTCCTCGGGGTCCTCGAGCGCTGGCAACTCGATCATGCGATCTTTCCCCTCGGCGGGGACCTGAAGGAGGACGTCCGAGCAGAAGCCGAGCGCCGCGGTCTGCTCGTAGCCCGCAAGCCCGATAGCCACGACATCTGCTTCATCCCGGATGGCGATACCGCCGGCTTCCTCGCCCGCACCCTCGGGGAGAAGCCCGGGGACATCGTCGACGTCGAATCCGGCGAGGTCCTGGCCCAGCATCAGGGCACCTTCGGGTACACCATCGGTCAGCGCCGCGGCCTCGGGCTCAGCGTGCCCGCAGCCGATGGCCAGCCGCGCTATGTCGTCGACGTGGACATCACGACGCGACGGGTCTTGGTTGGTCCGCCCGAGCAATTGGACGTCCACCACATCGAGGGGATTCGACCAATCTGGGCCGCTGAACCAATTGAGGCGCAGCCGCAGGAAGTCCTCGCCCAGGTTCGGGCCCACGGCCTGCCCGTCCCCGCAATGGCCCGGGTCGACGGCAATCGGCTTATCGTCGACCTCGGTGAGCCGATTCGCGGTCTGGCACCGGGGCAAGCCGTGGTCCTCTATCGAGGGACCCGGGTTCTCGGCTCAGCGACGGTCGAGCGCACGGACCGGGTTGTGCGCGCTGACCGTGTCGTGCGCGCATGAGCGATACCGCCTTCCCCTGGCAGGCAGCCGGCGCGACCGGAATCGGCTCGCTGCCGGGTGACTCATCGCGGGAGGCCGCTCGGATCATTCGCGGTGAAATTGCCGACCTGCTGCACGTGCCGGAACTCCCCGTCCGAGGGCCAGGGGCCGACATGATCGGCCGGGTCGGAGCCCTCCTCGTCGAGGTGAGCGAGGACTTCGGCCTGGAGACCACTCCGGATGGCTGGCGCCTGGCACGGGGTCGCAACCGATCGATGCGACGGGCCCGCTCCTGGCTGGATGAGGACCTCGATGCGATCGAGGAGTTTGCCGAGGGCTACGCCGGCCCAGTGAAGACTCAGATAACCGGTCCGTGGACGATGTCGGCTGCGGTGGAACTGCCCTCCGGGGAGCGGCTGCTGCGTGATCCGGCGGCCTGCCGCGACCTGGCCGATGCACTCGGGGAAGCAATTAGGCTGCACCTGGCTGACATGAAGCGCCGCTTCCCGCGATCAGCCCTCATCGTGCAGGTGGACGAGCCAGGGCTGCCTGCGGTCCTGGCCGGGACCATCGGGACAGCGAGCGGAATGTCTCGCTATCGCGCCGTGGAGGGGCAGGTGGCACAGGTTGGCCTGCGTGCCGTCCTGGCCGCGATCGCCGACAGCAATGCCTTGCCCGGCGTGCACTGCTGCGCAAAGAACCCGCCCATCCCGCTTCTGGTTTCCTCGGGCTCGCAGTTCGTCAGCGTTGACCTGCTCGGCGGCGAAGTGTCGGACGAGGACCTCGGCGCGGCGTGGGAAGCGGGCATCGGGATCCTGGCCGGGAGCATCCCCACGGATCGACGGGTCTCGGACACCGAGGCCAGCCGCCCTGTCCGCGAGGCCGCCAGCCGACTGGGCCTTGCGGATCCGCGGAATCTCGCCGGGGTCGTCATCACGCCCACATGCGGCCTCGCCACCTCGACACCAGCGGCTGCGGTCGCGGCCTACGCCGCTTGCCGAGCCGCGGGGCGGGTGCTGCGCGATGATCGTGGGACGGGAGCAGGCAAGGCACGAACGGGGAGCCGTGATGGCGACGACGAACGTTGACTTCGCCCGGCAGCGGTGGATTGAACTCGTTGCGCAGGTAAACGAGGCAAGGGCCGCGTACTACCAGCGTGATCTACCGACGATCTCGGACGAGGAGTACGACCGGGCCTTCCGCGAGCTGCTCGACCTTGAGTCGCAGTTCCCCCAGTTGCAGACGGGTGACTCGCCAACCCTTTCGGTCGGCGGGTCGGCAGCCGAGATGTTCGCTCCCGTCGAGCACCTGCAGCGGATGTACTCGCTGGACAACGCCTTTGACGAGTCCGAGCTCGATGCCTGGCTGGCCCGGGTCGAGTCGGGCCTGGGCACGGTGCCGGCCCTGCTGTGCGAGCTGAAGATCGATGGTCTGGCCGTCGACGCGGTCTACCGAGATGGTCGGTTGGCGACCTTGGCCACGCGCGGTGATGGCACGACGGGGGAGGACGTCACCTACAACGCGCAGTTCATCCCGGGTATCCCGCACGTGCTGACTCCCGAAAAGGGCGTCCGGCTGCCTTCACTTCTCGAGGTGCGTGGGGAGGTGTTCTTCCCGGTCGCCGCATTCGAGCAGCTCAATGAAGAGCAACTCGCCCTCGGGCTCACCCCCTTCTCGAATCCGCGAAATGCGGCCGCCGGGTCACTGCGCCAGCGAGTCGATCGCCGTCGGCAGGATCTCCAGGCAGCCGAGCAGGGCGGCAGCGCGGCGAAGGTTGCCCGCCTGACGGCCGATGTTGAGCGGTCGGTCAATCGACTTGGCCAGTTGAGCCTGACCGTGCACGGGATCGGCGTGGTGGACGGAGCGACCATCGCCACCCAGAGCGAGGGCTACGACCTCCTGGCCTCCCTGGGCCTGCCGGTCAGCGAGAGCGCGCGGGTGGTGTCGTCCGTCGAGGAGGTTCGTGCCTTCATCGACCACTACGGGGTGCATCGGCATGACGTTGCCCACGAGATCGATGGCGTGGTCGTGAAGGTCGACGACTTCGCACTGCAGGCGGCCCTGGGCGAGACCTCGCGGGCGCCGCGCTGGGCGATTGCCTACAAGTATCCGCCCGAGGTGGTGCGGACCCGGCTGCTCGACATCGCCGTCAACGTCGGTCGGACCGGGCGGGTCACCCCCTTTGCGGTGATGGAGCCGGTTCGGGTCGCCGGCTCAACGGTTTCCATGGCCACCCTGCACAACGCCTACGAGGTGGAGCGCAAGGGAGTCCTCATCGGGGACATGGTCTTCCTGCGCAAGGCCGGGGACGTCATCCCGGAGGTTCTCGGCCCGGTCGTAGAGGCGCGGGACGGATCGGAGCGGCCGTTCGTCATGCCGACGGACTGCCCCGAATGCGGGACGGTGCTGCGCACCGAGAAGGAGGGCGACAAGGACCTCCGGTGCCCGAACTCCCGCACCTGCCCGGCACAGGTCCGCGAGCGAATCGCCCACGTCGCATCTCGGTCGGCCCTGGATATCGAGGGCCTCGGCGATAAGGCGGCCCGGGCCCTGCTGGCCGAGGGGGTGGTGGTGGACGAAGGGGATCTCTTCCTGCTGGGGGCAGAGGATCTCCTGCGCACCGATTTCTTCACCCGTGACCCCGGCAAGGGCGAATCCGGCAAGCAACTCAACGAGAACGCCAAGGCGATGCTCGCCCAGATACACGCGGCACGGGAACGTCCGCTGTGGCGGGTGATCGTCGCCCTGTCGATCCGGCATGTCGGCCCGCCCACCGCCAAGGACCTCGCACGCGCCTTCCCCTCCATCGATGTGATCGCCGCCGCCTCGGTCGAGGAGCTCTCCGGAGTGGATGGAGTCGGTGTCGTCATCGCCCATGCGATTCGCGAGTGGTTCGCAGTGGACTGGCACCAGGAGGTTGTCGAGAAGTGGCGGCGCGGGGGAGTGCGACTTCAGGAGGAGCCCAGCGCCGCCGTGGGGGGTCCGCTGGAGGGCCTGACGATCGTCATTACCGGCGCGCTCGAGGGCTTCACCCGCGATAGCGCAGCCGAGGCGGTCAGCAGTCTCGGCGCCAAGGTTGCGTCGTCCGTCTCAAAGGCCACGAGCGTCCTCGTCCAGGGGGATGCCGGCGCCAAGCCAAGCAGCAAGCGCAAGAAGGCCGAGGACCTTGGCATCCCGATCATTTCGGTGGTCGGCTTCCGGGCACTGCTTGAGGCGGGCCTGGACGCAGCCCTTCGAGCTGAGGGTTCCTAGTCACTCCCTGTTCCACGGCCGCCCTGCCTGGCGTTCGGCGAACGACATCCGCTGCTTGCCGTCAGGTGGACCTTTGTGCGACTGTCCGGACTTTGCCACCGTAGTTGCCGATTCGCATCGAATTGGGATCCAACCGTTCCCCGGCGGGCCGCTAGCCTGCGGTGCACCAACTAAGTAACGTATGCTTAGTTTTGGAGAAGCCTTGTTGCCCCCAGCACAGGAGTCAAGACATGTCGCAGAAGCATCGACTCAAGCGGGATCGAAACCGACGCGGATTGCTGACCGTCGGGGTTGGATCCTGCCTCGCGATCTGTCTGACGGCCGGCGTGCTCACGGCCACCACGTCGACGAGCGCCCCGGTGACCTACAACCCCGACTACACCTGCGCGGTTCCGTTCCTGTTGCAGGGCAGCAGCGCGACAATCGCGAATACCGGGGTGACCGTGACCGCCACGACGAACACCGCGGTACAGGGCGATACGTCCGCTACCTACCTCTATCAGAGCAACTCGCGCATCAGCACAACCCTGACCTTCTCGCCGCCGATCCCGGCAATCAAGATGACGACAAGAAATCACGCCGATGCCACCCTCGAGACGCTGACCTTCACTGGCTCAGGGGGTTCCTTCACCGGTTCGGTGACCAACAGCAACACCTCGTTGATCTACGACACGGGGGACGAGTTCACCGGGATGCTGGCTTCCGTCGCAATCGCCTATACCTACGACACGCCGGTGATTGACCTCGCTCGCGGGTCCTACCTCGACATGTTCATCTCCTGTGTCGGCCTGACCCCCTCCACCCAGACGGTGACGGGCATGACCGGCACGCCCATCACCGCGACCAGCGCCTTCACGCAGAAGGGCTTCTACGGGGATATGAGCTACGCGGTCACCTCGGGCACGCTCCCGGCCGGGTTGACCCTCGACAGCGCGACAGGCGTGATCTCGGGCACGCCGACGGCGGCGTCCAGCGCCACGATCACTGTGACGGCAAGCGGCAGTGCCTTCGGTTCGGCGACCACGGCGGTGACGTTCAGCGTCACGGCCCCGACGGTGACCTTCAACGCCAATGGCGGCTCGGGATCGATGGTGAGTCAGTCATCGGCGGGTCCGGCGAACCTGACCGCGAATGCTTTCACCCGTAGTGGCTTCACCTTCGCAGGCTGGAATGCCGCAGCGAACGGATCGGGCACCGCATATGCGAACCAGGCGGCCTACTCTTTCGCGAGCAGCGTGACGCTATACGCGCAGTGGACGGCGGTTCCTGCGCCTCCTGCTCCTGCTTCTGAGCCGGTGGTGGACGAGGCGAGTGCGCCGTCGCCGAAGCCGTCACCGACACCGACCGTGTTGGGCAATCTTGATCCGATCCCGAATCAGGTGAATGGGAACGTGCCGCTGGCCGGGGTGCCGGAGGGGCAGTCGCTGTACCTGTTGGCCGGTGTACCTACCGGCGTGCGGGTGGTGCCGAATGCGGCGTCGTCTCCGACGGGGCTGGTGGCCACCGGGGACGGGTTCACGATGCGGTTGACCGGTCGTGGGGGAAATGGGGATCCGCTCGGGCTGGGCGGGCAGGCGCAATTGGTGTTGCAGTCGCTGCAGTCCGGTGCCCGGTCGGGTTCGGCTAGCTCGGGTGCGGTGTGCGTGGTGGGCACTCCGGTGGCGGAGTCGTCGGGGTCGGGCTTTAAGTCGGGGACCCCAGTGAAGCTGTACCTGCTGCCGGGCACGACGCTGGGGTCGTTTGCGGTGGGGGCGGATGGTACGTACGCGGGGTCGGTGCCCGTGCCTGTCGGTTTGCCTGTGGGCGGGCAGACGTTGCAGGTGAATGGATTCGCGCCGTCGGGCGCGGTGCGCAGTGTGTCGCTGGGGGTGCAGGTGGTGCCGGTTAGGCAGGTGGCGGCCCGGATGTCGAAGGCGAAGGTGTTCTTCGCGCCGCTTTCGCCGGTGATCAGCGATCAGGGCAAGCGAGCGCTGGATGCGCTGGCGAAGAAGGTCGGCCGGTCGGGTAAGGCAGGCAAGCGGGCGGTGGTGGTGGGGTTCGTGCAGCAGACGTCCTCGACCCGCAATGACGACTCGCTGTCGACGCGGCGGGCGCGGGCGGTGGCGGCGTACCTGAAATCCAAGGGCGTCAAAGGCCTGTATCAGGTCCGCGGTGAGGGTATTGCCGGTCCGGGCAACGACGCCCGCCGGGTCAACGTCGACATCAACTACCGACCAGGCTGCTGAGTTTGGGCGAAGGCAGCGAGGCTTGCCTAGGAAGTCAGGGGCATTGAGGCCTCCGCTCGGTGCCCCGGAGTCGTTCGCCAGAGCTGAGATGCCTTCGAGGCCCGGCCCAACGGCGCGACGAGGGCACCCTTCGCCGTCAATAGGATTCGCTCATGACCGGAATCTCCCGAACCGAGGTCGCCCACCTGGCCAAACTGGCCCGGCTGGAGCTCTCCACGGATGAACTCGACCACTATGCCGGTCAACTCGACGTGATCCTGCAGTCGGTGGCCCGGGTGTCGGAGGTCGCAACGGATGACATCCCGCCGACCTCGCACCCGATCCCGATGGAGAACGTCTTTCGCGCCGACGTGGCGCTGCCCGGGCTCGATCGAGCCGAGGTCCTCTCTGGTGCCCCCGCGCACGAGGACGACCGCTTCCGCGTTCCCCGCATCCTGGACGAGGAGTAGTCGTGGCCGGTTCGGACCTCATTCGGCAGTCGGCCAGCATCTTGGCCGAGGCAATCCGGGAGCGGGAGGTGTCCTCGGTCGAGGTTGCCCAGGCACACCTGGATCGCATCGCCGCGGTAGACGAACGAGTGCATGCCTTCCTGCACGTCGATGCGCAGGCCGCGCTGGCCAGCGCGGCCGACATCGATGCGCGAATTGCGGCCGGGGAGAAGTTGGGCCCGCTCGCTGGGGTGCCGCTGGCACTAAAGGACATCCTGGCCATGCGCGGGGTCCCCACCACCTGTGGCTCGCGGATCCTCGAAGGCTGGCGCCCCCCATACGACTCCGGGGTGGTCGAGCGACTTCGGGCCGCCGACATCGTCATCCTCGGCAAGACCAA
>JAULZL010000240.1:0-17965 GCA_032117355.1 Candidatus Nanopelagicales bacterium | reverse complement strand
TCTCCGTCGACCGACATGCTCGGCTTGGCCGGCCCTGTCCAGGGCCACTCGAACCGCTTGGCGCTGCTCCTCGGTAAGGGTGCCTTGAGCTACCAGGTCGAGGAGCGCTTCGTCTTCGCGGTTCATGGGCCTTTCCTATCGACGTATCCGGCCCGGAATTCAGGCAACTGGAATCTGGAGTGTGACGGGTCCGGATCAGGCTCGCAGCCGCACGACAGATTCGGACAGGTCAATGACCGCAACCCGCTTGGTGGCCATGCGACGAAAAGACAGCAGGCCCCTCGGTTTCCCGGGGGGCCTGCCTTCCCAAGCGCGCGAGGCGAATCGACGCGGAGGGAGTCGTTAGTGCTCAGATGTCGTAGTAGAGCTCGAACTCGTGCGGATGCGGCCGCAGCCGGATCGGGTCAACCTCGTTGGTGCGCTTGTAGTCGATCCAGGTCTCGATCAGGTCGAGCGGGAAGACCCCGCCAGCCTGCAGGTAATCGTTGTCCGCCTCGAGCGCGTCGAGCACAGCCGGCAGCGAGCCGGGGACCTGCGGGATGCTGGCGTGCTCGTCCGGGGGAAGCTCGTAGAGATCCTTGTCGACCGGGGGCAGTGGCTCGATCTTGTTCTTGATCCCGTCCAGGCCGGCCATCAGTTGCGCCGCGAAGGCCAGGTAGGGATTGCTGGACGGATCCGGAACCCGGAACTCAAGTCGCTTGGCCTTCGGTGAATTGCCGGTCACCGGGATGCGGATGCACGCTGAGCGGTTGCGAGCCGAGTACACCAGGTTGACCGGAGCCTCGAAGCCGGGCACCAGGCGGTGGTAGCTGTTCACCGTCGGGTTGGTGAAGGCCAGCAGTGACGGTGCATGGTGGAGCAGGCCACCGATGTACCAGCGTGCGAGGTCTGACAGCCCGCCGTATCCCCGCTCGTCGTAGAAGAGCGGCTCGCCACCCTTCCACAGCGACTGGTGGCAGTGCATGCCTGATCCGTTATCGCCGAAGAGGGGCTTGGGCATGAAGGTTGCGGACTTGCCATGCTCCCAGGCGACATTCTTGATGACGTACTTGAAGAGCATCACCTCGTCCGCTGCGTGCTGAAGGGTGTTGAACCGGTAGTTGATCTCACCCTGACCGGCGGTGCCGACCTCATGGTGCGACCGCTCGACCTTCAGCCCGACCTCGAGCAGCTTGGCCACCATGTCATCGCGGATATCGGCGAAGTGGTCCACCGGCGGGACGGGGAAGTACCCGCCCTTGTAGCGAGTCTTGTAGCCGCGGTTGCCACCGTCTTCCTCGCGGCCGGTGTTCCACGCTCCCTCGATGGAGTCGATGAAGTAGTAGCCGGCGTTCTGCTTGGTCTCGAATCGGACATCGTCGAACACGTAGAACTCGGCCTCGGGCCCGAAGTAGACCGTGTCTGCGATCCCGGTTGACGTGAGGTAAGCCTCAGCCTTGGCAGCGACGTTGCGGGGATCGCGGCTGTAGGCCTCGTCCGTGAACGGATCGCGGATGGAGAAGTTCATCACCAGGGTCTTCGCCTTGCGGAACGGGTCGATGAACGCCGTTGCTGGATCGGGGATGAGCTTCATGTCCGATTCGTGGATCGCCTGGAATCCGCGAATCGACGAGCCGTCGAACATCAGGCCGTCTGAGAACACCGCGTCATCGAAGGACTCGACCGGCATGTTGAAGTGCTGCATGACGCCGGGCAGGTCGACGAATCGAACGTCGACGAACTTCACGTCATTGTCCTTGAGGTACTTGAGGACCTCGTCCTTGTTGCTGAACATGACACCTCCAATGGTGCGTCTGCAGTCCTTTCGGACTTCGCCTCGCTGGCACCCGGGGGATTCTCGGGTGCCCTGACGGTATGCATGGGCAGTGACGAGGTGGTGTCTCGTGTGTTTCGCGGGTGTAAACGGGGCCCTTCCGCGTTCCCGTGCCGGCCGCGGTAGCGTCCCCAGAATGAATGCACAGGGTTGGGTGCCGGGTGAGGTCGCCGGACTAGGCCGTCGGGTGGTGGCTCTGTTCATTGACTGGTTCGCAAGCATCCTGCTTTCCCGGCTCTTGTTCAGTCAGGTTGCCTATGGGTCAGCCGAGTCGTCCTTCGCCATCCTGTCGATTTTCGCCCTTGAGGTGATCGTCCTGACCTGGCTCACCGGAGCCTCATTCGGCCAGCGAATCATGGGGATCTCGGTCATAGAGGTCACGGGTGGGCGCTTGGCTCTGTGGCGGGTTGCCCTACGAACGGTTCTGATCTGCCTGGTGATCCCCGCCGTGGTCTACGACCCCCAGGGTCGGGGGCTACATGACCGAGCCGTCGGAAGCGTTGTCGTCCGCAATCAAAGGCGTTGAGCGAAAGCGCTAGCGCTGACGTCTCATCTGCCGGGAGCTCGTGGGAACGGGCCCCTTGGGAATCGGCAGCGGGCTCGCATTCTGGCTCACGGCGTCAAGGCGACGTCGCACGTCGGTGATCTCGCCGCCGCGCAGGTTCCGGGGCAGCTTCGTCAGTGCACGCTGCAACTTCATTAGGGTGACCTGACCCTCGTCCTTGCCCACCTGAATCTCGTAGATCGGGATCTCCGGCAGCCAGCGGGCAGTCTTCTTGCGCTCGTTCGCGAGCAGGTGAACCACGCGGCTACTTGGACCCTCGGCAACGAGGATGACACCCGGCTTGCCAACAACCCGGCTGACCACGTCCTGGTTCTTGTTCACCGCGACACCGGGGGTCACCAGCCAGCCACCCCGGAATGAGCTGATGACGGCGGCCGCCGCTCCGGGCTGGCCTTCGACCTGTGAGTACGCCGCCCGCATCGCCCGGCGGCTGAACCAGAAGGTGGCCGCCAGCAGGCCAAGGGGTAGGCCGACCAGAATTGCCGTAGGCCAGTTGAGAAAGATCCAGACCGGGATACCGGCGACTAGGCCGCCGGCCAGGAAGAAGCCACCGACCTCTAGCGGCAGGGTCGGGAAGGCCTTCTGGGTCATGCGCCAGTTCTGTCCAATGGAGGACAGGGTGCTTCGGATCTTCGCGAACATGGGGGTCACTCTAATGGTGCGGTCGGAGGTCGGACATCACTCTGGGCTTGGCTAGGAGCGAGCCGAGACCGCCTGCTCGAAGAGCCGACCCGCCCGGTAGCTAGATCGCACGAGTGGTCCACTCATGACCCCGGTGAAGCCGATATCGGTCGCGAACTGCTCGAGCTCAACGAACTCCTCGGGCCGTACCCAGCGCTCGACCGGGTGATGCCGCGGGCTGGGCCGCAGGTACTGGGTGATCGTGATCAACTCGCACCCGGCCGCAACGAGATCGGTCAACGCCTGATGGACCTCGGGGATTTCCTCGCCCATGCCCAGGATCAGGTTGCTCTTGGTGATCATCCCGGCCGCTCGTGCCTGGGTGATGACGTCGAGGCTGCGCTCGTAGGTGAAGGCGGGCCGAATGCGCTTGAAGATCCGCGGGACGGTCTCGAGGTTGTGGGCTAGGACGGCTGGCCGCGCGTCGAACACCTGCTGCAGAAGCTCTGGATTGCCGGAGAAGTCCGGGATCAGCACCTCGACGCCGGTGTCGGGGTTCAGCTCGTGGATCTGCCTGATGGTCTCGGAGTACAGCCAGGCACCCTCATCGGGCAGGTCATCGCGCGCGACTCCGGTGATGGTGGCGTACCTCAACTGCATCGTCCGGATCGACTCGGCGACCCGGCGTGGCTCGTCGGTATCCAATGGGGCTGGCTTGCCGGTGTCGATTTGGCAGAAGTCGCAGCGTCGAGTGCACTGCTCACCACCGATGAGGAAGGTGGCCTCGCGGTCCTCCCAGCACTCGTAGATATTCGGGCAGCCAGCCTCCTGGCACACCGTATGCAGGCCCTCGCGCTTGACCAGTTCGTTGATCTGGAGGAACTCGGGGCCGGTGCGCAGCCGGGTGCGGATCCACTCCGGCTTGCGTTCGATCGGGGTCTGCGAATTGCGGGCCTCTACCCGCAGCAGGCGACGTCCCTCACTGCTGGTGCCGGCGTACGCGGGATCAACCGTGGTCACGCCTGGGAGCCTACGGGGTCGAGGAGTTCAGCCAGCCGCTCAGTGACCACGGGGAGGGCTTCGGCAACCATCACCTCGCGATCGAGTTCGCGGGATAGCGAGGTCACTCCCGCGTCGACTATCCCGCACGGGACGATGCGGTCGAACCACGCCAGGTCGCAGTCGCAGTTCAGGGCGAAGCCGTGCATCGTGATGCCCCGTGCGACCCGAACGCCGATCGCTGCGATCTTCCGGTCCGGACCACGCTCATCGGCCGGCACCCAGACCCCACTTCGCCCGTCGATGCGAATGGTTGCAACACCGAGGGCCGCACATGCGCCGATGAGGAGGTCCTCGATGCGGCGCACGTGCGCAACCACGTCCATCGGGTGGGGTAACGCGACGATTGGATAGCCAACAAGTTGGCCCGGCCCGTGCCAGGTGATCTTGCCGCCACGGTCGACGTCTACGACCGGCGTTCCGTCGAAGGGCCGCTCATGCGGCTCGGTCCGACGGCCGGCCGTGTAGACGGGCTGGTGCTCGAGCAACAGCACCGTATCCGGCACCTGCCGGTCGAAAACCTGCTGGTGCACCTGACGTTGGAGGTCCCAGGCGACCTGATAGTCGATGGCCTCGGGGCCAAGGCCAACGACCCGAATATCGAGGGAGGTGCCGGCCGATGTGCTCATTGCTGGATTGTAGGCAGCGGTCCGGAGGCAGAGCCCCTTCGGCCGAACCGCTGGCGGACGGCGTCCGCAGCCCGTCGACCACTCACCATGGCGCCCTGAATCGATGAGGTGTCGCGATGATCGCCCGCGACGAACAACCCATCGCCTAGGTCGACCGGCCTGCTGATCTCGAAGGGCGGCAGCATTGCGGGCAGGGCATAGGGGATGGGGTAGTTCGCGACCGGCTCCCAGCCCTGCGTGTCGACCCTGTGCAACGTCGCCAGGTGGGAGCGGATGAGACGCTCGTCCTGAGAATCGTGACCGGTACCCAGGACCGAGGAGGAGACGAGCACGCGGCCCTCGCTTGCGTACGTCGAGCTCGCATGGGTCATGACCACGGAGTTCAGCACTGGGCCACGGCGCTCCGCGTCCACCACGAGTACGGGTTCGCCATCGGTGAGGGCTGCCGCCTCGCAGTCGGCTAGGTGATACCAGGTTGTCACGCCGTTTCCTCGTGGGACGTCGATAGCAGGGCACAGGTGGCCCGCGCTGCTGGGGTCGGTCGCCACGATGACGGCAGCGGCGGTGATGCGCTCCCCGTCCAACTGCACGGACGTGCCGCTGACGGCCAAGACCGGCGCATTGCAGCGCACCGCCCCGTCGGGCAGGGCATCGCGCAACTGCTCCGGGATCGCCTGCATCCCGTTCGCCGGCACGGCGGGCCGCCCGCGGACGAAGGAGGTCATCACCAGGTCAAGGAAGCGCCGTGACGTGGCGAGCTCGGACTCAAGGAATACCCCGGCCAGGAAGGGGCGCAGCACATGCTCAAGTAGCGCGTCGTCGGCGCCGACGGAGCGCAGGGCCACTTCGGCAGTGAAGTCCTCGGTGGTGGCGATGACGCGTGCGGGGGTACGTGAGGCCCGCCACGCGTAGCCGGCGAATCGCGCCTTGCTCAGGAGTGAGCCGGTCGATGGGGCAAGGGCGTCAACGGCCCAGCCGGGCTTGCGGCGCGGGTCGCCGAGTCGAATGGATCGGCGCGCGGTCGACACGATGACGCCCGCGGTCAGGGGCCTTAAGTCGAGTGCTGCGTGGTCGAGAACCCGGGCCGCCTCCGGGTACGCCGGGTTGTAGAGCTGGAAGCCACGGTCTAGGAGCAGGCCGTCGACGCGATCGGTTCGTACTCGGCCGCCGACGGCGTCCGACCCCTCCAGGACGAGTACGTCCACCCCGTGGATGGACAGCTGTCGTGCGGCCGACAAGCCGGCCAGGCCGGCGCCGACAATGATGACTTCGGGCGAATCGGTCACGGTCAGCGGTTCAGTTGAGTGCTGCCCGGATGGCGTCCTCGATGCGGGGGTCCTGCCAGGTGAAGCCCGCGCGCTCGAGCACGGCCGGCACGACCCGGGCACTCGAGAGCACCTCGGTGGAGAACTCCCCGAGAGCCGCCTTCAGGGCGAAGGCCGGGGCGGGAAGCAGGGTTGGCCTGCCCAGAATCGTCCCCATGGCCGAGGTGACCTCAGCATTTGTGGCCGGCGCAGGGCCGGTCAGGTTCACCGGGCCGCGAAGGCTTTCATTCTCGAGCAGGTACTGCAGGGCCCGAACCTCGTCCCGCAGGGATATCCACGACCAGTACTGGCGCCCGTTTCCGAGCTTCCCGCCGAGGCCAAGCTTGAACAGCGGGAACATTCGCGCCCAGGCCCCACCCTCGCGGGCGACGACCAGGCCCGTGCGGGCGTAGGTGACGCGGATGCCGGCCTGTTCGGCGGGATCGGCCGCGGCCTCCCAGGCGCGAACGACATCGGCCAGGAAACCTTCGCCGGCTGGCGCGGTCTCGTCGACGGCATCGTCACCGGTGTCGCCGTACCAGCCGATTGCCGAGCCCGATACCAGCACCCGGGGGCGAGGCTCCAGAGTCGCCATCGCCTTGGCGATCGCCTGCGTGCCGTTGACGCGGCTGTCGAGGATCTCGCGCTTGTAGGAGTCCGTCCAGCGATGGTCGCCCACGCCCGCGCCGGCGAGGTGGATCACCCCGTCAACCCCCTGTAGGCCGGATACGTCAACCGTGCCAGCTCGCGGGTCCCACTGAACCTCGTCTGGCAACCGGGATGGATGCCGGACCAGGCGTAGAACCTCATGGCCGGCCGAGCGCAGATGGGGGACGAGTGCCGAGCCAATAAGGCCCGTGGATCCAGTGACGGCAACCTTCATGGGCAGATCATCCCCTATGCCCGTTGCGGATGCCGAAGCGCGCAGGAGTGGCCACTCAGCCGCCACCAATCTTCAGGCGTCTGGGATTGCGAAATCCGTCAGAGGCCGAGCTCAGCCTCAAAGGACGCTTCCTCCAGCCGCACCTTCATCGTCCCGAGGAAGCGTGCGGCGTCTGCACCATCGACCAGTCGATGGTCGTAGCTCAGCGCGAGATAGACCATCGAGCGAATTGCGATCACGTCGCTGGTGCCATCGTTGACGACCACCGGACGCTTCACCACCGCTCCGGTCCCAAGAATGGCGACCTGAGGCTGGTTGATGATCGGGGTGTCGAAGAGCGCTCCACGACTTCCCGTATTCGTCACGGTGAAGGTGCCGCCACTCAGCTCGTCGGGGCTCACCTTGTTGGAGCGGGTGCGGTCGGCAACGTCCGAGATCCGGCGGGCCAACCCTGCGATGTTGAGCTCGCCGGCTTCCCTGATCACCGGGACGAGCAGGCCGCGCTCAGTATCGACGGCAATGCCCAGGTTCTCGACGTCGTGGTACGTGACCGTTCCGGCTGCCATGTCGATGGAGGCATTGACCTGTGGGAACTGCTTGAGTCCTTCGACCGCGGCCTTGCAGAAGAACGGGAGGAAGGTCAGTTTCACGCCCTCCCTCGCCTCGAAGTCCGCCTTGACACGTGACCGCAGGGTTGAGATCCGGGTGACGTCGACCTCGATGACGGTGGTGAGCTGAGCAGATACCTGCAGGGACTCGACCATCCGCTCGGCAATGACCCTGCGCAGGCGCGGCATCTTCTCCGTGCGGCCGCGTAGCGGAGAAACCGGTGCGGCCGCTGTTGTTTTCGCGGGTGCGGACGATGCCGGAGCGGACGGTGCCGGAGCGGACGGTGCGGGAGCGGGAGCCGCAGCAGCGGCGTTCGTTGTTGTGCTGGCCGCTGCGAGGACGTCCTGCTTGCGAATCCGGCCGCCTACTCCGGTGCCCACGACCGTCGACAGGTCGACGCCCTGCTGTGCCGCAAGGCGCCTGACCAGCGGGGTGACATACGCATCAGGGCCGTCCGTGGGCGCCTCGACGGCCGCGTGGACCGGTGCTGGCTCAACCGCCGCGTGGACCGGTGCCGGCTCGACGGCTGCGTGAACGGGTGCTGGCTCAACAGCCGCGTGAATGGGTGCTGGCTCGACGGGAATCGGGGCCACGGCGGCCGAGGTCGCGGCGGCCGAGGAGGAGGAGCCGATGAGTCCGAGCTGGGCTCCCACTGGTGCGACCTGATCCTCGCCGACGGTGATGGCAATCAGAGTGCCCGAGACGGGTGCGGGCAGTTCGGTGTCGACCTTGTCGGTCGAGATCTCCACGATGGGCTCGTCCGCTTGGACGAGGTCGCCGACTGCGCGCAGCCAGCGGGTGACCGTTCCCTCGGTAACGCTCTCGCCGAGGGCGGGGAGCAGGATCGGAGTTGTCGAATCGCTTGTCGCCGCTGCGGCCGGCGCTTCGGGCACCGGAGGTGCGGCAGCGGGCGCTGCCGGCTCCGGGTCTGCAGGTGATGCCGACTCGCTGGCCGGTGCGCTCACCGGGGCCGCCGACGCTGGTGCGGACGACTCGGCAGCCTCACCGATGACCGCAAGGGGTGCGCCAACCGCCACGACAGCGTCCTCAGCGACGAGGATCTCCAGGAGCACCCCGGAGGCCGGTGCAGGAATCTCGGTATCAACCTTGTCAGTTGAAATCTCCAGCAGGGGCTCATCTGCCTGGACGGTGTCACCGACCGCCTTGAGCCAGCGGGTGACCGTGCCTTCGGTGACGCTCTCGCCGAGTTGGGGCATCGTGACGGAGACCGACATGGGTGGTGCTCTCCTTTGAGTCGTCGTGTCAGGCGTGCGAGTGCAAGGGCTTGCCGGCGAGGGCGAGGTGCGCTTCGCCCATGGCTTCATTCTGCGTGGGATGTGCGTGGATCAGGCTGGCGACATCGTCCGGGGTTGCCTCCCAGTTGACGATCAGCTGGGCCTCGCCGATCTGCTCGCCGACTCTCGACCCGACGAGGTGGACCCCGATGACGGGGCCATCGTTGATCCGAACGAGCTTGATGAATCCAGCCGTGTCGAGAATCTGGCTCTTGCCGTTGCCGCCGAGGTTGTACTCGTAGGTGCTGACATTGGCGCCATGTTGTGCCTTTGCCTCCGCCTCGGTAAGGCCGACGCTGGCGACCTCGGGCTCGCAATACGTGACCCGGGGGATGTTCACGTCCGAGATGACGACCGGATTCAGGCCGGCGATCTCCTCGGCGACGAAGATCCCGTGCTGGAATCCGCGATGGGCTAGTTGCAGCCCGGGGGTGATGTCACCGACGGCGAAGACGTTTGGCAGGTTGGTCCGCAAGCGGTCGTCCACGAGGACCCAGCCGCGTTCCATGGCGACACCCTGCTCTTCGAAGCCCATTCCGCTGGCATTGGGGCCGCGGCCCACGGCCACGAGGAGTAGGTCGGCGTCCAGGGTGCTGCCGTCCTCCAGGGTGACGTGCACGCCAGACTCGTCCTGGGTTGCCGAGGCGAAGCGGATCCCGAGCTTGAAGGTGATGCCGCGCTTGCGGAAGGCGCGCTCAAGGGCCTTTGAGCAAGCCTCGTCCTCATTCGGGACGAGGTGCGGTAGCCCCTCGACGATAGTGACGTCGGATCCGAAAGACTTCCAGACGCTCGCGAACTCCACTCCGATGACTCCACCGCCGAGAACAATCACCTTCTCGGGGACGTAGTCCAGGTTCAGGGCCTGGTCAGAGGTCATGATGCGGCCGGTGATGTCCAGGCCAGGAAGGGTGCGGGCATAGGAGCCGGTGGCCAGGACGATGTTCTTTCCGGTGTAGGTCTCACCGTTCGCCTCAACGGTGTTGGGGCCGACCAGGCGACCTTCACCGTGGACGAGAGTGACCTCGCGGTGCTTGAACAGGCCCTGCAAGCCTTTGTAGAGGCGCCCGACGACTGCGTCCCGGTACTCGTTGACCTTGACCATGTCGATGCCCTCGAAGGTCGCCCGAACCCCGAAGTGCCCCGACTCCTTGGCGCTATCCGCAACCTCGGCGGCGTGGAGCAATGCCTTGGTGGGAATGCAGCCGCGATGCAGGCAGGTGCCACCAAGCTTGTCCTTGTCGATGAGGATGACCGACAGGCCGAGCTGCGAGGCACGCAGGGCGCAGGCATAGCCACCGCTTCCGCCACCGAGGATCACCAGGTCTGCCGATGGCACGGGGGCCTCCACTCGTCATGGCGGGCGCGGCGCGCCCAGGATGTGACGCCTATCCTGCCGCAAGATCCTTGGCAACCTGAACCAAGGTGCGCACAGCGGCCCCGGTCCCGCCCTTGGGCGTGTAGCCGTACGCGCCCTTCTCATTGAACGCGGGCCCGGCGATATCCAGGTGCACCCACGGCTGTTTCGCGGGGATGAACTCGTTGAGGAACACCCCTGCGGACAGCATTCCGCCCAGTCGATCGCCGATATTGGCGAGGTCAGCGGTGGCCGAGTCCAGGGCCGAACGAAGATCCTCCGGCAGGGGCATCGGCCACATCGTCTCGCCAGCCCGTTCGGCTGCATCACAGACCCGCTCGCGCGCCTTCACGTCATTGGACATCACCCCGGCGATCCGGCTGCCGAGGGCGACCCGCTGGGCACCGGTCAAGGTGGCGGCATCGATGATCAGGGTGGGCTTCTCCTTCACGGCCATCCCGAGCGCGTCAGCGAGGATGAGCCTGCCCTCGGCATCGGTGTTGAGGACCTCGACCGTGGTTCCGTCGTACATGCGGATGACGTCGCCGGGTCGCTGCGCAGTTCCGCTAGGCATGTTCTCCGCGGAGGGCACGTAGGCGGTGACCTTCACCTTCACCTTCAGCCGAGCGATGGCCTGAATCGCGCTGACCACGGCGGCCGCGCCGGCCATGTCGCCCTTCATCTCATCCATGTTGGCTGCGGGCTTGATGGAGATCCCACCGGTGTCGAAGGTGATGCCTTTGCCCACGATGGCCAGGTGCTGGGTTGCACCTGCGGGGGAGTACTCCATGCGGACCAGGCGAGGCGGATTCGCTGAACCCTGGCCCACGCCGAGGATTCCGCCACAGCCGTGGCGGGCGAGTGCGCGCTCGTCCCAGATCGTCACCTTGATCGGCAGTCCGGCAACGGCGTCCTTGGCGGCAAGTGCGAGGGCTGCCGGCGGCAGGGCATTGGGCGGCGTGTTCACCAGGTCGCGGGTGAGGAACATCGCGTCGGCAATGACATTGGCTTCGTTGACGGCGGCCTTATCGGCGGCGCTCGGGGCCTTGGGCAGCACGAGCACGATGGATCGCGGCGGCACTGGGCCACCGGCTGCCGACTTCCCCTTGAACGAGGTGAAGCGGTAGGTCGCCAGTCGAGCGGCACTCGCGATGGCGCCGACGACTGCGGGTGAAGGCGGTGTCACGATCGCGACCTTCTTGCTTGCACCGAGATCCCGCACCGCATTGCCGACCGCCCGCCTGATCGACTCCAGGTCAGCCGCTTTCACCTCGGAGAGGTCGACCTCGCCGAAGCCGACCGCCACGATGACCGTCGCCTTGACGCGTCCGGTAGCCGGGATCTTCGTGACATCGCCGGACTTGCCGGATGCGCCGACCGCGGCCAGCGAGTCCAGGATTGCCGCGGTGGCCGCCTCGGTGAACCCGTGTCCGAGGAGGCGTACGTCGGATCCCTTGCCCGAAACAGGCACGATCAAGGCGTCGCATGGGGTGTTGGCGGGCGAGGTCGCAGCAAGAGTCACGGTCATGTCTGGCAACAGTAATGCCAGGCGGGCTCAGCGTCTTTCGATGAACCATGAGGCGATACCGTCCGGGGGTGAGCATCGAACTGAGGATGACGCCCCTGCACTCCCGCCACGTCGAGGCTGGCGCGAAGACCGCCGACTTCGGTGGCTGGGACATGCCCATCGAATACGAGGGCGTGCTCGCCGAGCACGCGGCTGTTCGCACCGCGGCGGGGATCTTCGACGTGTCCCACATGGGCAAGGTCCGGGTGCATGGCACCGGGGCTGCAGACTTCCTGAATGGGGTGCTGGCAAACGACCTCGAGCGAATCGGTGATGGCCAGGCCCAGTACACGATGCTCTGCAACGAGTCCGGTGGCGTCGTCGACGACCTCATCGTGTACCGATGGACGCCTGAGGAGTTCTACCTCGTGCCCAACGCGGCTAATGCGTCCACCGTCGTGGCCGCCCTTCGGCTAGCGGCCCCGGCGGGCGTGGAGGTAGTCGATCATCACGACGATCACGGCATCATCGCCATTCAGGGGCCGGCCAGTCGCGAAATCGTTGCGGCGATGGGCCTACCCGCGGATCACGACTACATGACGATGGTCGCGGCAGAGTTCGACGGACGGCCGGTCATCGTTTGCCGGACGGGCTACACCGGCGAGCATGGCTACGAGCTGGTCGTTCCGGCGGACGTCCTGGTGCAGGCGTGGGATGCCGCCGCGGAGCATGGGGCTGCCCTGGGTGCGATCCCTGCGGGTCTCGGTGCCCGGGACACACTGCGCACCGAGATGGGGTACCCCTTGCACGGCCAGGACATCAGCCCGGTGATCACCCCCGTCCAGGCTGGCCTCGCCTGGGCCATTGGCTGGGATAAGCCGATATTTGCCGGTCGAGATGCCCTCGTGAGCGAGAGATCGGCCGGTCCCCGCCGTCGGCTGCGCGGACTCCTTGCCCTCGATCGGGGAATTCCCCGGCCGCACATGCAGG
The DNA here is from genome assembly GCA_032117355.1 of Candidatus Nanopelagicales bacterium. Classification (GTDB taxonomy): domain Bacteria; phylum Actinomycetota; class Actinomycetes; order S36-B12; family S36-B12; genus REEB460. The sequence continues at coordinate 5,336 of JAULZL010000240.1, read as the reverse complement.
TCCGTGCCGTGGCCGACGAGGCCCTCGGTGGCGCGATCATCGGAGAGGTCACCAGTGGGACATTCTCGCCCAGCCTGAAGCAGGGAATTGGCTTGGCCCTCATTGACGCGACGGTGGCCGTGGGGGACGAAGTCGTCGTCGATGTACGCGGTCGCGAGGCGCGTTTCCGGGTGGTCAAGCCGCCCTTCGTGGAGCCCAGCACTCGCTGACTGTCCGTCATGCCGCATCAGGCCGAAACCAGGGCGAAGAGCACAACCGCAGTCGTGGCCGACCACTCGACGACTGCGCCGAGAACATCGCCGGTTATCCCGCCGAGGCGTCGGACGGCGATCCGCACGACAAGCAGAGCGGCGAGCCCTCCGCCAATGACCGCGGAGCCAAGTGCCACGCCCTGCCCGTTGATGAAGCCCGGTCCGTCCATGCTCGCAAGCAGAGCCACACCCAAGACGATGCCGATGATCGGCAGTCCGACTGCCCGGGGGACCGTTCCTGCAACGGCCGCGCCGAGGCCATCGGTTCGAGCCGCGGGAACCCCGCGCAGGCACGCGATGGTGAGCCCAAGGCGTCCGACGACGGCCATCGCGATCAGCGCAACCAAGCCGGACCCTGCCTGGATCGCGACTGAAAGGGAGGTGACCTGCAGCAGCAGGAGTAGGACGATGGATAGGACTCCGAAGGGCCCGATATCTGACCTGCGGGCAATTGCGAGCGCCTGCTCAGCCGGCTTGCCGCTGCCGAGGGCGTCCGCGGTATCGGCCAGTCCGTCGAGGTGGATGGCGCGGGTGATCCAGGCGAGTGCGGTGACGACCAGGGCCGCAGTCACCAGGCTGCTGAGCGCCCCTACTGTCGGGTCTGAGCCCGCAGCCGTCACTCCGCCGGGACCGTCGTCGCGCAGGCGATCGAGCAAGAACATCGGCACCCCGATGATGATGGCGAGCAGGAGCCCGACCAGCGGGGCGAGGGACATCGCGATGGCCGAGGTGTCGCGATCGACCCGGTTCGGCGCCCGCACGGGAATGCGGGTGAGGGTTCCAAGGGACAGGCGCAGGCCATCGCGGACTACGCCTGAGGGCCAAGCCCTTGTCATCGAAGTGCCTGCTCGTTCATCGCCGGTCGCTGACGCCAGCCTCGCCGAAGGTCGCCATGTCGGCGAGGGTGGCGATGGCCGCATTGACGATCGGCAGGGCTAGCAGGGCGCCCGTCCCCTCACCAAGCCGAAGGCCGTAGTCAACGACGGGGTCGAGGTCGAGCCGTTCAAGTGCCAGCGATTGCGCCGGCTCGGTAGAGCGGTGTCCGGAGAGCCACCAGGACTTCGCCCGGATGTCGATCCGATCGACGACGAGTGCGCATGCGGTGCTGATGGTCCCGTCCAGGATGACCGGGGTTCGCCGGACGGACGACTGAAGCAGCAAGCCCACCATTGCTGCTAGGTCCGCGCCACCGACCGTGGCCAGCAGGGTGAGCGGATCCGCCAGGTGTGGCCTGCCCCGTCTCATGGCATCTCGCACCGCGCCTGCCTTGCGCATCCAGGCGACGTCGTCGATGCCCGTTCCGTAGCCGGTGACCTGGGCGGCATCCTTGTTGGTGAGCAGCCCGATCAGGGCAGCCGCCGGGGTGGTGTTCCCGATTCCCATGTCGCCGGGGATGAGCAGGTCCGCTCCCGAGTCGATCTCCTCGTCCGCGATCGACCGGCCGAGTTCGATGGCCGCCGCAGACTCGGCGAGGGTCATGGCGTTCTCGATGTTGATGGAGCCACTACTGCGACGGATGCGGTGCGCGGCGACGTTGTGGTCGAGCCCTGTCAGGTACGAGATGTCGGAATCGACGCTCACATCGACTACGCGAACACTTGCTCTTGCCAGGGCGGCCAGCACATTGACCGCGGCACCTCCGCGAAGGAAGTTCAGCACCATCTGCGCGGTGACCTCGGGAGGGTAGGCGGACGTCCCAGCGGTTCGAGCGACGCCGTGGTCCCCGGCAAAGATGACCACCCGCGGCTGGGCGAACACCCGTGCTGGGCAGCGCCCCTGGACACTGCAGGCCCAGGCGCTGAGTTCCTCCAGTCGGCCGAGCGCGCCGGTGGGCTTGGTCAGCACTCCCTGTCGAGCGCGGGCCTCCTCGGCGAACTGAGCCTCGGGCGGCTGCACTCGAGGGAAGGCTGGCATCGTGGCCGTGGGGTCGTTCATGATCGGGGCCCTGACTCCTTCGTTGGCATCTGCAATGTCGTTGGCAGGGGCGGCTTCGTTGGCAGGGGCAGTGGCCGACCAGCAACCACCAGGGTGCAGTCGTCACAGCCGTGAGCCAATCGGGCATTCACGATGCCGAGTAGGTCCCGGAAGAGGCGCCCCGAGGAGGTGGCCGGCACCACGCCGGCACCGACCTCATTGGAGACGATGATGACCGAGCTCGAGGTCTTGGCGAGGCTGGCTACCAGTTCGTCGACCCGGGCCAGCACGTTCTGGCGTGCTGCTGCTGCCGTCGCTCGGTCATCGGACCAGCCGTCAAGCTGGTCGAGGTGACCGGTCAGCCACATCCCCATGCAGTCGACGAGCACCGTGCTGCCGGGAGCGGCCGCGTCCAGGGTGGCGGCAATATCGAGGGACTCGATGGTCTGCCAATGGTCGGGACGTCGATCACGGTGGACGGCTATCCGCTCGTCCCACTCCCGGTCACCCGGCTGGGCTGGCGCGGTCGCGAGGTAGATGACGTTGGCTGCCGCGCGACTGGCCAGCTCTTCAGCGTGAGTGGACTTTCCAGAACGGGCACCGCCGATGACGAGGTGATGCCTCGGTCGAATTGGCTCGCCGACGTTGATTTCATCGAGGTCCTCAACGACGCGAATGCCCATGGATCCAAGGATGGCTGCTAGTTCGGGCATGGGCGGATTGTGATGGCTCAGATGGGTGGCCACGACATCGCAGTCGGTGCTGACCGCCCCTACGGAGGCGAGGTCAGCAAGGACGGTCGGCAGGGTCTCGAAGTCCAGGTGGCCGGTCCCGTGATCGGTGACCGGCCCAAAGGTCGCATCGATCAGGACGAGGTCGAAAGCGCGATCGCGGACGGCTTCGAGCTGCTCGGTGGATAGTCGGCCGGTGTCGGTTGCGTAGAGCAGCCGGGTTGCTGGCGAGGGGGCCGTGATGTCGTAGAGGACGGCCTCCTGTGCCAGCACGTCACCGTCGCCGTGGTGGTGGGCGGCGTCGACGACCCGGACGGCGTAGGTGCCCACTGCTGTCGCCAGTGCGTGTTCCTCGTCGGGGGCTATCGGGTGCAGGTGGATTCCGGCTCTCGGGCCGAGCCAGTCCCGGCACAGGTCGATGGCGCTCGGGGGACCCCAGACATGCAGGTCGGCAAGGTCGGGTATCCACTGCCGTGAGAGCAGGAATGCCGGTGCGAGGTGGTCCGGGTGGCCGTGGGTCAGCAGGACATGCTCGACCGGCTCAAGGGAGATCCCTGCTCGGGCCGCAGCGGCGGGGGCCGTCGGGCCGCAGTCGATCATGATCCGATCGTCGATCAGGACCGAGGAGCAGCCGCGTGAGCGGCCACGGGAACGTTCGCTCCGGCAGGATCGGCACTCGCAAAAGGGATTGGGCCAGCCGTCGGCAGACCCCGTCCCGAGCATCCGAACCCTCATGGTCGCGGTCCCGTCAGGGTGCCCGGAACTGACACCGCGGGGTGAGAGTCGAATGCCGCGCGGCGGGCAACGCGGCGTAGGGCGATCATCGTCGTGCGACCGGCGACCAGGATGAGCACGACGGTCAGGATCGCGCGTGGGATGTCGTATCCCAGTGAGGTGAGAGCGGTGAATCGCAGCCAGGTGAGCACGTTCTCGGCTGCTGGCGCACCGGGCTGATATGCGATCACCGCAGGCAGTCCCGCGGTGAAGGGCCAGAACCACAGGTTGAGAAGGAGTCCGTAGGCGAGGCTCGCGGCGGCACCGTACCCGGCGAGCATCCAGATCTCCGCCCGGCCGGTGACCCTGGGAAGCAGGCCGGCTCCACAGCCGACCCAGGCAGCTCCGAGCATCTGGAAGGGTAACCAGGGTCCGACCCCGCCGGTCAGCAGCGCCGATGCGAAGAGCGACACTGCGCCCAGGGCGAAGCCGAATCCAGGCCCAAGAGCCCGCCCCGCCAGGATCAGCACGAACCAGATCGGCTCCAGCCCAGCCGTGCCACCCCCCAGCGGCCGCAAGGCCGAGATCACGGCGCACAGCACGCCGAGTAGGGCGATTGCCTTCGCATCCATCCCGCCGTCGGCAAGGCTCGCCAGCACGATGGCAAGCAGCAGCGGCACCACGATGGCAAAGAGCAACGGGGCATCGGTTGCGTGTGCGACGGCCGTGGACGTGGCATCGGCGATGAGCGGCCAACCGAAGGCGATGATGCCGATGACCGTGGTGAGGGAAATTGCCGCAGTGGTGCGCGGGCCGAGCCGAATCGCCTGGGCATCCGGTGCGGTCGCGCGGCTACTCACGTGTCGCCTCGTCGGCAAGAGAGGTGGTCGTCGTAGGGGCATGTGACCGAAGGACGAGTGGGCCGATGGCGGCGGTTACGTCGGCGACGGTCAGCCAGGGCTCGGGGGCCAGGACCTTCGCCACCTGCGGGGCGAACATCGGTGAAGCGACGACCACCTCGGCCGTCGGTCCATCGGCGACTACCTCCCCGTCTGCGATGACCAGAACGCGGGTGGCAACCTCCGCTGCCAACTCCACGTCATGTGTGGCAAGCACCACCCCGTGGCCTGCTGTGGCAAGGTCGCGGAGCACATCGACCAGCCGCGCCTTCGTCGGATAGTCCAGTCCCCGGGTCGGCTCATCGAGCAGCAGCAGCGGTGGTCGAGCGGCGAGAATGATGGCTAGGGCTAGTAGGAGGCGCTGACCTTCCGAAAGGTCGCGCGGATGGGTCACGTCGACTATCGACGGCTCAAGTAACGCGAGCAGGGCACGTGTCGTGCCGGGATCGGCGTGCGCGTCCAGGTCACTGGCCCGGCACTCATCAGCGACGGTCGTGGCCTCGAGCAGGTCCGCCGGATCCTGCGGCACCAGGCCTACCGCCCGCACCAGCGTGACTCCGGCAAGGGACCGTGGGTCCGTCCCAAGGATGCGCACCGATCCCTCGGACGGTTGGCGCAAGCCGACCATGGTGTGCAGCAGGGTGGACTTGCCCGCCCCATTGCGACCCATCAGCGCTACGACCTCGCCCCGGGAGACGACCGTGCTGACGCCCTGCAGTGCCGACACGCGGCCGTAGTCCACCGACAGGCTGTCGATCACGGCGAGCGGCTCACCTGCCGACAGGTCTGGCCGCGTCGGTGGAACGTGGCCGAGGAGCAGGCTGCGC